>CAISYX010000274.1 GCA_903889815.1 uncultured Gammaproteobacteria bacterium | reverse complement strand
TGTAACGGAATTTGGTGGGCCCACCTGGACTTGAACCAGGGACCAACGGATTATGAGTCCGCTGCTCTAACCAACTGAGCTATAGGCCCGATTTGCGAGGAGCCGGGATTATAAGGGGCATGCCGCAAACAAGCCAGCCACGGCGCCTATCGGCGTGTCGTTGATGCTCTGCAGGGCCTCAGTCGCGGCGGATTGATACGGGGCGCGCAGGGCGGCGAGTGCAGCGGCCGAGGGAGAGTCCAGCCCAGGCGCCGTGCGGTGCGCCTCCACCACGCCCAGCATGGCACGCGCCTGCAAGTAGTCGGCGATGGGCAGTTCCAGCAGCATCACTTCCTGCAGCAATCTCGACGCGCCATTCTGCAGGCATTGGCGGCTGGCAGCGCTGAGCGCCGATGGCGGGTGCTGCAGGGCGCGGGCGTGGCGGATCAGTTCCAGATGCTCGGCCTGCACGAAGTCGAAGTGGGCCACGGTGCCGCTGTCCACGTTGGCCAGGGCGTCCTGCAGACGGGCGAAGGCGGGGAGCAGGGTGGCCTGGGCGGCGCGATAGGCGCTCTGGTGGTCTGTGGGAGCTGGCCCTGAGAGGGAGGGCCCTGTGGGCGACGAATCTGTGGGAGCGGGCTTGCCCGCGAACGGTTCAGTGCCACAGTCAGATTGTTCGCGGGCAAGCCCACTCCCACCAGAGCTGCTCCCCTCCGGCCCATCCCCACAATCCTGCAGCAGCGCCAGCTGCATGATCTCGCCTTCCAGCATCAATCCCTCGGGCGCGCCGTTCAGCGCCACCAGAAACGCCACGATGTCGCCGATGTCTTCCTCACTCAACTCTCTGCCCAGCTGATAGCGGGCCATCTCGGCGGTCACGCTCTGCAGGCTGTCCAGGCTGCCGTCGTGCAGATACGGTTCGGTCACCGCCACGTTGTGCAGGCTGGGCACCTTCACCACGTACAGGTCCTGCGCGCGATTCGTGCGTTCGGCCAGGCCGGCGTCATTGGGGCCAGGCTCGCGCACGACGGGGAACCTGGGCTGCAACGCGCCGAGTTTCTGATAGGAATTGCCGCCCAGCCCGATGCCGTTGTGGCAGCTGCCGCAGCCGATGTCCTGAAAGCGCTGCCAGCCGCGTTGTTCCTGCTCGGTGAGTGCGGTGGTGTCGCCCTGCAGGAAATGCTGGAACGGCGTGTCGGTTACGGCAAAGCTGGTGCGCTCGAAGTGGGCGATGGCGTCGGCGAGGTTGTTGCTGGTGATGCCGTCAGGGTAGAGCGCGGTGAACTCATCCACATAGGCTCTGTCAGCCTGCAGCGTGGCGAGCACCTGCTCCAGCGTGTTGGCCATCTCGTGTGGCGTGACCAGCGGCATCAGCGCCTGGTCGGCCAGGGTGATGGCGCGGCCATTCCAGAATTGGCGGAAGTTGAAGGCGGCGTTGAGCACACTCAGCGCGTTCACCTTGCCCTCGGCCTGCGCCACGCCGCGCGGCACGGTGCGCCCGTCGGTGCCGCTCATGGGCCCGGCGTGGCAGATGAAGCAGCCAATGCTGTTGTCGGCCGACAGCGCGCGCTCATGGTAAAGATCACTGCCCAGCAGGTATTTGCGCGGGTTCACCTCGACCAGGTCGATGGCCGGGAACGGCCGCACCAGGCTGGCAGCCAGCGGGTGATCCGCATTGGCGCCGATGGGGGCGGGCGCTCCGAGCGCGTGCTGGAATTCGCGCCAGGCGGGGTCGGCGGGGTCTTGCGCCAGCGCGGGCGTGGACAGCATTGTCAGGGCCAGCAGGGCGATGGTGGGGCGTAGGTTCATGGTCAGTCGCAACGAAGTGAGGTGGCCGCATCATAACGTGTCGGCGGGGGAGGCGTCAGGTCTGGGAGAGGAGGTCTGAGCTTTGAGAGCAGAGCCCGCCCACCCGGGCGCTCTGGCCGCGCCACCACAGAGAAAAAGTTCGCGGGCAAGCCCGCTCCCACACACCGCGCCGGGTTATGATGCCGTCAAGATTCTCACTCATTGCGGAACGCCCATGCCAGCCACTGCTCCTGATGTTTTCACTCTTGTGCCAGTCCTTCTCGCCCTAGTAATCTCCATCAGTCTGCGCAACGTCATCGTCGGGCTGTTCACCGGGCTGTTTGCCGGCGTGCTGATGATCGAAGGGCCGGCGCTGCTCGGCGGGGTGAGCGTGATGGTGCGTGACTATCTGGTGCCCCAGGTCACAGACAGCTACAACGCCGGCGTGCTGGTGCTGCTGGTGTTCATTGGGGGCTTCGTGGCGCTGATGGAGCGCTCGGGCGGTGGCGGGGCATTCGCGGCGAAAGTGGCGCGCTTCATCACCACGAAGGCGCGACTGCAGATCTCGGCCTGGATTGGCGGCGTCATGATCTTCTTTTCCGATCTGGGTACGCCGCTGATCGTAGGCCCTACCTTCCGTCCTATGGCCGACCACCTGCGGGTGTCGCGCGCCAAACTGGCATGGATCATCGATTCCACCGCGTCGCCAGTAGCGATTCTGGTGCCCTTCATTGGCTGGGGCGTTTACATCATGAGCTTGCTGGAACAGCAGTTCACCGCGCTGGGTATCGAACAGTCCGACTTTCAGGCGCTGGTTGCGGCGCTGCCGTTCCAGTTCTATGCCTGGCTGGCAGTGCTGTCTGTGCCATTGATGGCATTGACAGGCGTGGAGTTCGGCCCGATGGCGCGTTCGGAGCGCCGTGCCGCAGAGTCGGGTCTGACGCCGGAAGAGGCAGCGAACGCGGCACTGAATGCGCCGCCGCTGGGTGCTACCGACAAGGCGCAGGCGTCCTTCATCTGGCTGCCGCTGCTGGTGCTGTTCATCGTGCTGCTGTGGACCCTGGTCCCGCTGGGCTTTCCCTTCGGGCGGGTGAGTGGCGCCGACTTCCGTGCCGGGCTGTCGACGGCCTATCTGAGCGCGGCGGTCGCGCTGATTCTGCTGATGGCGTTCGCAGGTGCGCAGCGCGTGATGGCCAGTGTGCAGGTGTATCTGGAAGGCATGAGCCGCATGATGCTGGTGGCGGTCATGCTGTTGCTGGCCTGGGCCATGGGCGACATGACCACGGCGCTGGGCGGCGATGTCTACGTGGCCACACTGGCTGCCGAGAATGCAGCCCCGTGGGCGCTTCCGGTGATGATCTTTCTGGTGTGCTGCAGCATCTCCTTCGCCACGGGCTCGTCATGGGGCACCTTCGCCATCATGCTGCCGCTGGCGCTGCCGGCCACTGTCGCCGTCGATGCACCGCTGTATGTGTGTATCGGCGCTGTGCTGTCGGGCGGACTGTTTGGTGACCACTGCTCGCCGGTCTCCGAGACCACGATCCTGTCATCCACCGGTGCCGGCTGTGATGCTTTTGAACACTTCCAGACCCAGCTGCCCTACGCGCTGGCCAACGGCGTGCTGTGCATCGGCGGCTATATCCTGGCGGGATTCACGGCGTCGGTTTGGACAATAGCGCTGCTGATCCCGCTGCAGGTGGGCGGGCTGCTGTTGTTCGGGAAGTGGCGCAGGTAAACGCAGGGCAGGCGTGCCTGGTCGTCGGTCAGAGGAGGGGGCGGCTGGCCAGAGAACCTCTCACTGGATTCGATCCGGCACCGGGAGGCGCTTGCCCCGTTCTGCGGCTGACCCGCACTCATCCTGAGTGCCCTCGCATCGCCAGGAGCCACGGTCTCCTGGCTCACTCGGTGCGGGTCTTTTATGCCGC
>CAISYX010000273.1 GCA_903889815.1 uncultured Gammaproteobacteria bacterium | reverse complement strand
CAGTGCCGGGCTCTGCAACCCGCAACGCGGCCGATGCATGGCTTGCCGTCCAGGCCGCTCAGCCAGGCAACAAGATCCGTCGTTATCCCAACGGATCCGTGGAAAGGCTGTTCGCCCAGGCCGCCAACATCAGCTCTGTGTGGATCGATCTGGTCGACATCAAAGCTCAGTATGAGATGGACACAGAGAACTGGGGCAATTTCACCACGACTCTGCAGACAACCGTCTATGACACCTATGATTACATGGGACTGGACGGCGTCCGCACAGAAGCACTTGGCAAGCAGAACGGCAGAACAGGCATTGTGCCTCCGCTGCCTGAGATGAAGGCCAATGCGCGGGTGAACTGGTTCAGGGACAATCAGAGTGCGTCAATTTCCGCGAACTACTGGAGCTCCATCAAGTTCGATGACCAGGTGGTGGATTTCTATCCGGAAGATGGCAACAACGCGCTTCCCGCGAACATCCCCAGTACTGTCCGTGGCGAGTACATCTTTGATGCACGCTACGCGATTGTGCTGGATCAGTACTTCGACAGTGAGTTCACTATTTCGGCGGGTATCAACAACCTGTTCGACAAGCGGCCTCAGCGTCTGGGCATCATCGGTGGTGCCGAGACACGTCTGTCAACGCCATGGGGACGTCAGTTCTGGATGTCGCTGGAGTGGACACCCGGCGTTTGATGTCTGAATGAATGCCTGGTGGCCGCGATGGCCACCAGGCATGCTTCAAAGTTTAAAAAGGCGTAGTGGTAGTCTATCGACGTACCGGATATGCGAATTCACGCATGCAGTCATCCAGTGATAATCAAGTAGTGCCTTTTCAAGTGCGCAACAGTTGATATCAAAATTACAAGGCCCTCTGTCGTCCGCACGGCAATGGCCAACACCTGGAGATAAGCATGCATACCTTCACCCGACGCGGGCGGCTGCGTCATCTGATTCATTCCTGTCTTGTTGCTTCCATCGCATTTCCCGTGCTTGCACAGGCGCAGGCTGCTGCTGAACCCGAAGTGGAAGAAGTGGTGGTTACGGGTTCCTACATCCGCAACAGCGCGTTTGCACAGAACTCCCCCGTGGATACCGTAACGGCGGAAGACCTGTTCGAATCCGGTGCTCCCAACATAGGCGCCTACATTCGAGATCTGAGTTATACGCAGAACACGAACGTGGTGAATATCGTGCTGGGCACAGCGGACGGCTCGCAGACCGGCAACAGCAGCTTCAATCTCAGAGGCCTGGGCGAGAACTCCACCCTCACTCTGATTGACGGAACCCGCTCACTCAATACCCTGATGTCCGCCAGCCTGCCGGAAATTGCCGTTGCCCGTATGGAAATGGTTCTGGATGGCGGCTCGGCCTTGTATGGCTCTGACGCCGTGGCCGGCGTTGTCAATATCATTCCGACCAAGCAGTTCGAAGGTTTCAAGGCGCGTACCTACTATCAGCGTACCGAAGATGGCGCCATGGAAAACATGACCGGCGCGTTCATGTGGGGCAAGTCCTTCAACAATGGTGTGGAGTATGTGGGGGCCTTCGAGGCTCAGAAGCAGACGCCGCTGATGATGTACGAGCGCACACGTGAGTGGGAGCATTCGGACAACGCGTCCAACGCAGGCCCGGTGGGTTCGTTCAGAAGGCTGGTTGGGGCGCCTCCGGGTGTAAATATCCTCGGCCCCCACGGCGGCACGTCAACTGGCGCCGTCCTTCTGGACCGTGACTGCGGTCAGTACAATGAGGGCACCCTGCCCCGTGGCCTCGGCTACAACAGCAATCCCTCAGGTACCGTTTACCTGGGCAATTGCACCTACGACTACAGCATCCAGCACGCGTACTCCCGGCATGAGGTCAATTACAATCTCTACAACTCAGTGAGCTTCGAGGCCACCGACTGGCTGCGCTTCAACCTGACCATGAACAACCATGCGCGTGTGAACAAGCAAACGTCGACGGGCACGTCCCCCAACGGCGGCAATGACCGCGCTGTCATGAAGATTCCGGCCAATCACCCTGCCAATTACTATGGTTATGACCTGACGCCGTGGAGCTGGCGCGTATTTGGAAATACCGGGGGCACTCTGCCGTCCTGGTACAACAGCGACAGCTCCAAGCCTGTGCACGCGCATAACTTCTTCAACAGAGTCAAGCTCATTGCAGAGTATGACATCGCGGGCTCCTGGACTGGCTATACCTATTACTCCCAGCAGGAAACCAAGTCGATGTCGGATTCCAATGTGGTGAGTACATCCCGCCTGCAACTGGCGATGTCCGGACGGGGTGGTCCCAGCGGGAAGGAGTGGTTCAACCCCTTTGGCTCCCAGTCTCCCCGGTCCAAACATTACGTCAAGGGCGTGACCAGCAACTCCCAGGAAATGATCGACTGGCTCATGCTGGAAAACAAGAACGAGACATCCAGCCGCAACTATCTGGATATCTTTGAGACACTGGCTACCGGCGAGCTCTTTGATGTGCCAGCCGGCGCCGTGCAGATGGCCGTTGGTTTTCAATGGCGTGATTTGCTGAACAGAGATTTCGCCGACCCCTGGACGGTCCTTGGCGAGAATTACGCCAACAGCCAGGTGCTGGGCGCGCGGCAGACGGATGCCGATTATGGCTCTGAGGTCCGATCAGTGTTCATGGAAGTGGAAATTCCAGTACTGGAAACCTTGTCAGCGCAGCTGGCCGTGCGCCATGAGGAAATGAAGGACTTCGGCCTGGTATCCACCACGCCAAAAGTAGCCGTACGCTGGGAGGCATTGCCGACCCTGGCCGTTCGTGCGTCATGGGGCGAAAGTTTCCTGGCACCTTCACCCTTCCAGGGGCGTCCGTTTGTCGCGGATGACCGTTGCGCGGATATGTTCAGTGGCAGGGACGAGTTCACCGGCACACCGCTGATCGGCGGCATAGGGTGCTCGTCAGGTAACCCGGGGCTGCAGCCCGAGACCTCGACCATCCAGAACATCGGCTTTACCTGGGAGCCCTCTGGCAATTTCCTGGAAGGCCTGAACCTGTCAGTGGATTATCAGCAGATCGAATATCAGGACCGTATTCGAACCCTCAGTCCGCAGGACACGGTGGGATTCCAGTTCTCCAGATTCCTGGAAGAAACAGGCATCGCCAGATCTGCCTACAGCACCGTGCCGGGTTCTGCCACCCGCGCAGCCGCCGACGCCTGGCTGGCAGTAGAAGCCACCAAGCCGGGGGTGGCGATTCTGCGTTACCCCAACGGATCGGTGTCACGCCTGTTTGCGCGCTCTGCGAACATCAGCTCGGTGTGGGTAGACCTTGTTGACACGAAAGCGCAGTACGTCATGGACACCACCAACTGGGGCTCCTTCACCACAACCGTGCAAGGCACCTATTACCTGACCTATGACTACATGGGGCTGGACAAGGTGCGAACCGAGGCGCTGGGCAAGCAGAATGGCAGGACAGGGCTCGCCCCGCCATTGCCAGAGCTCAAGCTCAATGCCCGCTTGTCCTGGTTCCGTGGCAATCAGAGCGCGTCAATCTCCGGCAATTACTGGAGTGAACTCGTATTTGACTCGCAGGTGGTGGACTTCTATCCGGAATGGAAAGGCGACAACACGAAGAATATTCCTTCCAAGGTCCGCGGCGAGTACATCTTTGATGCGCGCTATGGCCATGTGTTCGATCAGTACTTCAACAGTGAGTTCAGTGTCAGCGTCGGTGTGAACAATCTGTTCGACAAGCGCCCGCAGCGCCTGGCGATCATCGGCGGGGCAGAAACGCGCCTCTCCACTCCCTGGGGACGTCAGTTCTATCTGTCTGTGGACTGGACGCCCGGGGTGTAATGCCTGAATGAGTGCCTGGTGGGCGGGATGGCCACCAGGCATGCTTCAAAGTTTAAAAAGGCGTAGTGGTAGTCTATCGACGTACCGGATATGCGAATTACCGCATGCAGTCATCCAGTGATAATCAAGTAGTGCCTTTTCAAGTGCCCAACAGTTGATATCAAAGTTACAAGGCCCTCTGTCGTCCACACGGCAATGGCCAACACCTGGAGATAAGCATGCATACCTTCACCCGACGCGGGCAGCTGCGTCACCTGATCCATTCCTGTCTTCTTGCTTCCATGGCCTTTCCCGCACTGGTCCAGGCCCAGGCCCAGCCCGCGGCCGATCCTGAAGTCGAAGAAGTCGTGGTAACAGGCTCCTACATCCGCAACTCTGCGTTCGCGCAGAACTCTCCTGTGGCGACCATCAACCAGGATGAGCTCTACCAGTCCGGCGCGCCCAGCATGGCGAACTACATCCGGGACCTGAGTTTTACGCAGAACACCAATGTCGTACTGAACGTTCTTGGCGGCAATGACGGCGCCCAGAGCAGTACAGGTACAACCTTCAATCTGCGGGGCCTGGGCGAAAACAGCACCCTGAGCATGGTGGACGGCCTGCGCGCCATTGATACCTCTGTGACCGCCATGATCCCGGACATCGCCATTGCCCGGGTCGAGATCGTGCTCGATGGCGGCTCAGCCTTGTACGGATCAGATGCGGTCGCCGGCGTAGTGAACATGATTCCCATCAAGCAGTTCGATGGGCTGCGCGTACGTGCGTATTATCAGACGCCGGAAGAAGGCGGTATGGAAGAGGGCAATATCGCCTTTCTCTGGGGCAAAAGTTTCGACAATGGCATCAATTACGTAGGCGCGTTCGATGCCCGCAAGCGCACGCGACTGGGCTACTACGAACGTCCCCGGGAGTGGGAGATGGCCGACGGCTCGTCTGGCTCCGGCAACCCGGGCACCTATCGACGGGTGACAGGCGCGACGCCGAAACTGGGCGGGCTCCACGGTGGACGCTCACTGGGTGGCAACCTGCCAGACCCGAGTTGCGGGACTTTCAATCAGGGCCTTGAAGATCGGACCAAGCGCGGCTCCATCCCCAGCGGGATCATCACTGGCACTGGAAACAACAGAACATGCTGGTACAACTACACGCATACCTACCCCTATGCGACAGGGATGAGCGAGTACAACCTGTATCAGAATCTTACCTGGGAAGCCAAAGACTGGCTGCGGTTCGAACTCTCCGCCAATTTGAACTATCTGATGAACGAGGGTTCCATGGGGGTAGTCACCGCCTTGAACCCGAACAATCGCAACGTCTTGTTCATTCCCGCCAGTCACCCCGCCAATACCTTCGGCTACGATGTGACGCCGTGGTTGTGGCGCCCGTCGTCGGGTCTGGGCGTGACGCCGCCCGGGATCAACGAATTCGGAGAGACCTCCGGGGGCACCAATGTCGACTCCAACCGCATCAAGCTCGGAACAAGCTTTGATCTGAGTGATACATGGTCGGGCTATGCGTATTACTCCACGCAGGAACGCGCCTCACGCTCGCGTACAAAAGTCGGTACTTTGCATCTGTCGAAGCTGCAGCTTGCCTTGATGGGCAAGGGCGGTCCCAACGGCAATCAATGGTTCAACCCCTTCGGCAGTTCCGACCCGCGCTCACCCTTCTACAAAGAGGGTGTCACCAACAACACGCGGGCGGTGATGGACTGGATGTATGAGCCGATCAAGCTGACTGGCAGCCGGGACTACCTGGATATCGCGGAGTTCACCATTACGGGTGAGTTGTTCGATTTGCCGGCTGGGGCCGTCTCCATGGCTACGGGCTATCAGTGGCGAGACACGATCAACGATGAGTTTGCCAATCGCCTTGCGAACGTCGGACTTAATTACAACGTTGATATCACGACGCCGGTGCGCAAGGACGCGAGGTATGTCAGTGAGGTCAGGGCAGTATTCCTGGAGGTGGAAGTGCCGATTCTGGAATCCTTGACCTTGCAGACTGCGGTCCGCCATGAAGAGTTCAAGGATTTCGGCTTGAAGGCCACAACGCCGAAAGTGGCGCTGCGCTGGGAGGCCATGGACGGTCTGGCACTGCGCGCTTCCTGGGGGGAGAGCTTCCTGGCCCCCACCCCTGTGCAGGGCCGTCCGTTCATCCCGAACGAGCTGTGTGGTGAGGCCTTCTCAGGCAATGATCCGTTCTTCAATGCATCCTTGATCGGCTCCTCCACCTGTACCGCCGGCAATCCCGGTCTGCGGCCCGAGACCTCTACGATTCGCAACATCGGATTCACCTATGAGGCGATCGAGAACCTCAGCATCAGCATGGACTACCAGAATGTGAAGTACATCGACAGAATCCGTACGCTGGATGATACGGATACGGTGTACGACCAGTTCCGCGTATTCCTGGCAGCCACTGGCCGCACGACGGCCACGTACAATCCCGCCAATGCAGCCGATCGGGCAGCGGCGACCGCTTACCTGCGTACCCTCTCCGGGGGCACCAATTCGGTGCTGAGAGATCCACTGGACATGTCGGTAGACACCATCTACAGGCAAGCGCAGAACGTGGCCTCCGTGTTCATCGATCTGGTAGATGCGAAGGTGCGCCATACGTACGAAGCAGGCGACTGGGGGACGTTCACAACCACGCTGGAGGCCTCGTATTTCATGAACTATTCCTACATGGACAACGTGGGAATCGAGATCAGAT
>CAISYX010000272.1 GCA_903889815.1 uncultured Gammaproteobacteria bacterium | reverse complement strand
GGCAGCGCGGCTTCGAGCTGGGCACGGTGAACAGTGTGGACGTGCTCAATGCCCTGCGTGACCGCTTCAGCGCCGAGCGCGACCTGCAGCGCGCGCGCTATGATCACATCCGCTACTCGCTGCTGCTCAAGCGCGAGGCCGGCACCCTGAGCGCCGATGACCTGCTGGACGTGGGCAACTGGCTGGTGGAACCGCAGCCCTGACCTGTAGGAGCGGGCCCTGCCCGCGAACACCAACACAAGGAATTGACTACCCCGAATGTTCTTCTCTCTGCTCTCACAGTGGCTGCGCGCCCCGTTCACCCACTACCGCCTGTTTCACAACTTCGTCAGGCAGGACTTCACCGGCCAGTTCGCCGGCTCGCTCGGCGGCAAGCTCTGGCTGTTCGTCACGCCCATCGTCAACATCCTGATCTACTCGTTCATGTTCAGCGTGGTGTTCCGCGCCCCTATGCCCGCGGAGTACGACGGCATCCCGTTCGTGGTGTTCATGATGATGGGCTATCTGCCGTGGTTCGCCTTTGCCGACGCGGTGGGCCGGGCCAGCACCATGCTGCTGGAGAAGGCGCCGCTGATCACCAAGGTGATGTTCCCCGTGCAGATCATTCCGGCGGTCGGCACGCTGGTGCCCTACATGGTGCACGGCATCGCGCTGGGGCTGTTCCTGTTCTATCTGGCCGTGCAGGGCTATTTTTCGCTGTTGTGGCTGTGGCTGCCACTGGTATTCCTGTTCCAGTTCCTCTTCACCATGGGCCTGGTGGCGATTCTTTCGGCCCTGTGCGTGTTCCTGCGTGACGTGCAACAGATCGTCGCGCTGGCGCTCACCACCTGGTTCTTCCTGACACCCATCGTCTACCCGGTGTCCATGATTCCGGTGGAGTATCAGCCGCTGCTGATCCTCAACCCCATGCACAGCTTCGTGCAGATGTACCGCGAGCTGATCCTGCTGGACAGCTTCTCGGTGGTCAGCTTCCTGGTCATCGTGCCCGTGTCCCTGTTCACCTATCTGTTCGGAGGCTGGGTGTTCATGCGCATCCGTCACGCCTTCGGCGACGTGTTGTAAGGAGAACGTGCCATGCACAGCATTGCCGTCGAGAATATTCACAAGGACTACCGCATCTACGAGCGCCCGCAGGACCGCCTGATCGAGCTGCTGACGCGCAAGCCCCGCCACAATCTGTTCCATGTGTTGCAGGACATTTCGTTCACCGTGATGGAAGGGCGCAGCCTGGGCATCATCGGCGACAACGGCGCCGGCAAGTCCACGCTCATGAAGCTGCTGGTGGGCACGCTGCAGCCCACCAGCGGCAACATCTCCATCAAGGGCCAGGTGGCCGCGCTGCTGGAGCTGGGCGCCGGCTTCCACCCCGAGTTCACCGGCCGCCGCAACATCTACCTGAACGCCGCGCTGCTGGGCGTGCCCGATGCCAACATCGCCGAGATGGAACGCGAGATCATCGAGTTCTCCGAGCTGGGGGATTTCATCGACCGCCCGGTGAAGACCTACTCCTCCGGCATGTATGTGCGCCTGGCGTTCTCCATCGCCACCATGGTGCGCCCCGACGTGCTGGTGATCGACGAGGCGCTGTCGGTAGGCGACATCGCGTTCCAGAAAAAGTGCGTGGAGCGCATGAACGAGTTCCGCAAGCAGAACAAGACCATGATCTTCTGCAGCCACTCCATGTACCACGTGCAGGAGCTGTGCGACACCGCCATCTGGCTGGAGAAGGGCCGCATCCGCGAGATCGGCGAAAGCCATCTCGTGGTGGGCAATTACGAGGCCTACTGCAACAGCCGTTCGGTGGATCATCACGAGCCACTGGACATCAATGCAGTGGAAGACCGCAAGATCAAGGACTGCCGCGTCATCTACACCATGATCCGCAATCTGGACGGCGAGGAAATCGACTCCATCGAACCGCTCACCGACGTCATCATGGAAACGAAAGTCGAGATCCTCGCCGACAACCTGACCTGCAACTTCGGCTTCGCCATCATGCGCAACCTGAGCGAGATCATGTCGGCCTATCTGACCACCGACCTGGACGATGTTCCGAAAGGGCCGTTCAAGAAAGGCGAGATTCTGACCGTGCGCTCGCGCCTGAATGCGGTGTCCATGCGCGCGGGGGAATTCCATGTGCTGGGCGGCGTGGCCGATGCCAGCGGGCTGCTGTGGTACGAGACCAAGCTGAGCAACCTCATCAAGATCAAGTCGAACAAGGGCGTGGGCTCGGTGGTGATGCGCGTGGACTGGAGTGTGGAGCGGGGCTGAGCGAGGGCGAGCCTTGCCCGCTCCTACAGTCAGTGCCTCCTCCCACAATGTCTACTCTTCCACCCGCGGCGGCGCCGTGTCGGGCAGGCGCGCATACGGGTCCACCATGTACACCCTGCCGCGCGCCCCGCGATTGCGGAACTCCATGATCTCCATATAGGCCTGCGTCACCGGGTCGGCCTCGGGCGTCACGTCTTCTGCGCCTTCTGCGTCACCAGCGTCCTCAACAGCCGCCTCTGCATCACGCTGGGTCTGCGCCTTCGGATACGCATACACCGAAAAATAAGACGAGGTGTTGTTGCCGATCCAGTTCGACAGTTCCACAAAGTTTTCCAGCGGCACCAGCTCGCCCACATCATTGCGATTGCCGAAGTCGCGGGTCTGGCGCCAGGCGATGATTTCTTCGATCAGCTCGTCGTTCAGGCCCGGCAACAGGCGCATGGCCTCGCGCGTGGCCAGGTTCAGGTTCACCGTCTCGCTGGAGCCATAGATGGTGAACGCGGCCTCCAGATTCACATCCTTGAACAGTTCATCGAAGCCGCGGATCAGCCGCAGTTCTTCCACAGTGTCCAGCTCGGGATAGTTGCGCGGGGTATAGGGCGGGTCAAGGGATTCATAGTAGTCCGTGTCAGCGCCGTTGATGCCGGCCAGATCGTTGAGGTCCACCCAGTCATTCCAGGCATCCAGATGTTCCTGCACTTGCTGCGGGTCGGCATTGGGGCCGAGCCAGAACTCCAGCAGCAGCTGCATGCCGCGCCGATCGACGCGATTGAGATTGATCTTGCCCGCGTGGTCATAAATGCGCACCACCATGTCTTCGCCGGCGGGGTGTTGCAGCGTGAGGGGCTGACCATTGAAGCGGTAGGCGGGCAAGCGGGGATTGCCCAGGTCGTCGGTCACGGGCAGGTAATCAATGGGTTGCGGCATCTGCTCCAGGATCAGTTCCATTTCGGCCACGGCCATGGCCGAAGCCACATCGGCCAGATCGGTGACGGCCTGCTGATTGTGGAACGCGGTGCGCGCAGACAGCTGCACCTTGCCGGCCATGACGGTGACCAGTACGGTCAGCAGGATGGACGTCCACAGCACGACGATGATCACGGACCCGCGTTGCCTGCGCATGTCAGGGCCCTCCCAGCTGCGGACTGCCCGGCTGTGGCGCGCGGATGTTCTGCTGGGGCGCGAAGGCCGGTCGCAGTTCGCGGTGCTCATTCGCACGGATGCGCGCGACGATGTTGACGACCTTGTCGCGGTCGGCGCGTTCAACGGGCGTCAGCAGCACATGCACGGCCAGCGGCAGCACGAACATCTCCTGCCCGGGCCAGTCCTCGCGCCACTGCTTGCTGAAGTCCAGCTCTTCGTAAAGGTAGCTGAAACGGGCCGTGTAGTCGGGCAGCAGCAACACCGGCTCGACGTTCTCCAGACGGGGCGCCGGGTCATCGCTCTTGGCCGGTGCCAGCTGCAGGTAGACGCCTTCGTCCTCCACTGATTCCAACCGCCACGTCGTCAGTCCACCGCTGCGCTGGGGCGACACCGTGGATACCCAGCTCAGCGTGTCGTCTTCGCCCTGGAAATACACCAGCCGGCCAAGGGAGTTCACATCACGGTAGCTGTGGGGAAAGGCGCCCTGCAGGGCGCGCTCGAGCTGCAGGATGGCAACGGTCTCGTCCAGACTCGCGTCCAGCACGGCAGTGTCGTTCTCCCAGTCGTTCATGACGGCATACATGCCCGTGCTGAGCAGGCTCAGCAGCATGGCCGTCAGCG
>CAISYX010000271.1 GCA_903889815.1 uncultured Gammaproteobacteria bacterium | reverse complement strand
CTTGCGCGGCGGCAGCAGCATGCGCGACTTGATCTCGATCAGCATCGCCGCCATCAGCAGGTACTCGGCGGCGAGCTCGAGGTTGCGGCGCCGGATCTGCTCGACGTACTCCAGGTACTGGCGCGTGACGTCGGCCAGCGGGATGTCGAGGATATTGAAGTTCTGCTTGCGGATCAGGTACAGCAGCAGA
Organism: uncultured Gammaproteobacteria bacterium; assembly: GCA_903889815.1. Lineage (GTDB taxonomy): Bacteria > Pseudomonadota > Gammaproteobacteria > Pseudomonadales > Pseudohongiellaceae > UBA5078. Next base: position 1,712 of record CAISYX010000271.1, on the reverse strand, counting down.
TCCAGCGGGCCTTCGAAGGCTTCCAGGAAGACTTCCAGCGCATCGGGCGGGATGTACAGATCCTGCGGCAGCTGGAACAGCGGTTCGCCATACAGACGGGCCAGGGCGACCTGGTCCACCACGTCCGGTGTCGCCGGCAGCGGCGCCGCAGGCAACCCCGCCAGGCTCTCTGGCGTCGCTTCCGGGTTCATGGCCTGGCGCTGGGGCAGCCGGTCAGGACTTGGTCTGGTAGACGTAGGGTTGCTGCGGCACGCGGGCCTCGCGCCATTCACCCTGTGCTTCACGGTCCAACGGCCGGTCCCACAACAGGGCGCGGCCACTGCGCTGCTCTTCCTCCAGCGTGGGGCGCTGCGCCTTCAGTTGTTCAATGAACTGGGTCACGTCGGATCGGTAGGGCTTCCAGAACAGCGGCATGGCAGAGGGGCAGGTTCGATTCAAGTTGAAACTGCAGTTTACGCGTCAGCGCCTGTGGAAAGCTGACGGGCTGGGGTCTGGTCAGCGGAGTCCTGCGCTTGCTTCAGCGCCGACCAGTTGGCCACGATGCGTTCAGGCCCCAGGGCGGCTGCAAAGCCCGAGCGGTGGATCAGCGACAGCGGCTGCTCATTGACGTCCACCAGGGTGAGCGTGATGCCCTGGCGCTGCAGGCTGCGGTGCAGTTGCTTGAGGGCCTCCAGGCCGGAGGTGTCCATCGAAATCAGGCGGTGCATGTCTAGCGCCACATGCCGTGTCTCCGGGAGCATGCGCTGGGGCAGGTCTTCCACTTGCGCCACCGCACCAAAGAACAGCGCGCCGTACAGATCGAACACCTGCACGGTGCTGTCCAGCCCGGCAGGCCGGCCGGGCTCGGGGCGCGCCTCCACCCGGAACAAGGTGCCCATGCGCCAGATGAAGAACACGCAGGCCAGCACCAGCCCCACCTCCACGGCCACCGTCAGGTCGAACACCACCGTGAGGATGAAGGTGCCGAACAGCACGGTGCGGTAGGGCAGGTTGAAGCGCCGGGCGTGGGCGAACTCGCGCCACTCGCCCATGTTCCAGGCCACGAACAGCAGGATCCCGGCCAGCGCGGCCAGCGGCACGTGCAGAGCCAGCGGCGCGGCCACCAGCACCACGCCCAGCAGCGTGACGGCGTGCACCATGCCGGCCACCGGGCTGGTGGCGCCTGCGCGCACATTGGTGACGGTGCGGGCGATGGTGCCGGTGGCAGGCATGCCGCCGAACAGCGGGCTCACCACGTTGGCCACGCCTTGCGCCATCAGCTCCTGGTTCGGGTCATGACGCGGGTGCTCGGTCATGTTGTCGGCCACGCGTGCGCACAGCAGTGATTCGATGGCGCCCAGCAGGGCAATCGTCAAGGTGGGCATCAGCAACTGCTTGGCCCCCGTCCAACTGAATTCAGGCAGGGCGAACGCGGGCAGGGTCTGGGGGATGCCGCCAAAGCGCGAGCCGATGGTCTCCAGCGGCAGTTGCAGCACGGCGGTCAGCGCGGTGGCCCCTGCCAGGGCCACGATGGTGCCGGGCAGGTGCGCGGCCTTGCGCTTCAGACGGGCCCAAGCGCCTTGGGGCGCCGTGTCCATCTGGTAGGACTTGGGCCACAGCGCCACCACGGCGGTGCAGGCCAGTCCCATTGCCAGCGCCGCGGGGTTGAGCGTGTGCAGGTGCGAGGCCAGCACGCTGATCTGCGTGAAGAAGTCGGCCGGCAGCTTGTCGAT
>CAISYX010000270.1 GCA_903889815.1 uncultured Gammaproteobacteria bacterium | reverse complement strand
GGGCAAGGCCCGCTCCCACAGGCATTCAACAACAAGAAGGCAAAAACCCACATTCACCACAGGAGCCACACCATGAAGACTGCACTGCTCGCACTGATTACGTCGCTCGTCCTCGCTCTTTCCGCCAGCGTCCTGCAGGCACAGCCCGGCAGTGGCCAGGGGGGTGGCCCCGGTCAGGGAGGTGGCGGGGGCATGCGCATGAACCCCGAGGCCCGTGTGCAGCAGTTGATCACTGCACTGGAAATTACGTCAGAGCAGGAACCCGCGTTCCGCGCAGCGATGGCAAAAGTCACTGAAATGCAGATGGCCGCGATGGGCGCGATGCGTCAGGGCGGAGGACAAGGGCAAGGCGGGGGTCAGGGTCAGGGCATGCAGCGTCGTGCAGAAATGCAGCGGCAAACCGAAGAGATGCTTGCCACTGTGCTGACCGATGCGCAGATGACGAAGTTCCGGGAAGCCGAAGAAGCCCGCATGGCGCAGATGCGCGAGCGCAATGCGCCCTGAGGGTATGGCAATCTTCCTGCAGGATAGGAATTCCTGAGAATCCTGCTACCATCCGGCCCGTCACTATCCCTGTGGTTGGTACCATGCCGAAAAGAAACTCTGAAGAGGTCATAGTCCTCTGGCATCGCACCGGCGCACAGCAGTGCCCATGTCGGCGATTCTGCTGGACCTGGACAACGTCAAGATCGGCAATGACAACAACGGCCATGCGGTAGCTGACGAGGTGTCGCGCCGGGTCGCCTGAAGGAGTTTTCGGCAAATTCGTAGTCCTTCCATGAAAACCATCGGCATGCTGGGCGGCATGAGCTGGGAGAGCACCGCCAGTTACTACCGGGCGCTGAACGAGGGTGTGCGCGAAGCCTGTGGCGGGCTGCACTCGGCGAAGATCCTTTTGCACAGTGTCGATTTCGCACCGCTGGAAGCCCTGCAGCACGCCGACGACTGGGATGCCATTGCCGAGCAACTGGCCGCTGCCGCCCGCAGCGTGCAGGCCGGGGGTGCCGACTTTCTGATGCTCTGTACCAACACCATGCACAAGGTGGCCCCACAGATCGAAGCGGCCATCGACATCCCGCTTCTCCATATTGCGGACGCCACAGCCGAGGCGTTGCAGCAGCAGGGGATCCGCCGCGTGGGACTGCTGGGCACATCGTTCACCATGGAGCAGGATTTCTACAAGGGGCGTATTGCCAGCCGCTATGGCATTGAAGTGCTGGTGCCGGAACAGGACGCACGGCGTCTGGTCCACCGGGTCATTTATGATGAGCTGTGCCTGGGGCGCACCGAGCCAGCATCGCGGCAGGCCTATCTCGGAATCGTGACCGACCTGTCTGCCCAGGGTGCTGAAGCTGTCATCTTGGGGTGCACAGAGATTGGTTTGTTGATCAGGCAGCAGGACACGTCAGTGACGCTGTACGATACGACAGCCATCCACGCCGCGCGCGCCGTTGCGCTGGCACTCCAGCCCTGATCTGCCATGCCGGCTGCTTCAGAGGCGCCGAGCCAGCACTGCCAAGGCTGCCACCAGAAGCGACGAGACAAACAGGCACATGGCCAGCCCTGCTGTCTGATACACCAGGCCCGAGAGCACGGTGCCCAGCAGTCGCCCGGCGGCATTGGCCATGTAATAGAAGCCCACGTCCAGAGAAACACCGTCACTGCGCGCCCAGGACACGATCAGATAGGAATGCACCGCCGAGTTGATGGCGAACACAGCGCCAAAGGCCAGCAGTCCGCCCACCAGCACCAGTTCCGCCTGCCACTGCGCCAGCAGCGCCGCGCCGATCAGCGCCGGCAGCAGGCACAGCAAGGCCGCCCACACAAAGGCCGTGCGACCAGTAGGAGCGAGACCTGCGCGCGAACCTGACCCTGCAGTGGAACCTGAGCCTGCTGTGGGAGCGAGCCCTGCTGTGGGAGCGAGCCCTGCTCGCGAACCCCCCCCCACCACCCCCGGCGCCAGCGCCTGCACTGCCCCGTACCCAATCACCCACACGGCCAGCAGCGTGCCCACCTGCAGCGCACTCCAGCCCAGCTGGCTCTGCAGATACACGGGCAAAGCCACCACACACCAGACATCCCGCGACGCAAACAGGAAGAAGCGCGCTGCCGCCAGACGGTTGATGGCCTGGCTGCTGGAGAAGATCTCGCGAAACTTCGGCTTGACGCTGGCCACGCCGCTCTGGCGCTCGAGCAGCAGCAGGCTGGCCAGCAGCACCACGCCCAGCGCCACTGCCATCATCAGCACAGCCCCCTGGAACTCGAAGCGCACCAGCAGCGCCCCGCCCAGGAAAAAGCCAACGCCCTTGAGCGCATTCTTGGAGC
>CAISYX010000269.1 GCA_903889815.1 uncultured Gammaproteobacteria bacterium | reverse complement strand
GACGACGCGTTAAGATCACATTAGTCGGCTACAAGCACATTCTCCGCCTTTTAGAATGCATTGAAATCAGGTACCTGCGAGATGTGGGTTCGAATCCCACCCTCTCCGCCAGAGATACTTGCATCCGCGATGCGTGACGGGTGCAAGAAAGTGCAGTATCCCATTGAGGCCAAAGCCTCTTTAGTCTTCACCCCGCTGCATCGGAATGCAGCATGGTGTCGCCCCAAAGCATCTCCACCCGCGTTCTTGCGGGGGATTGGCTGGCGGATTGGTGACCCACACTCGGGGAGACGGCGAGATGGGAAAACCTGTACGGTCTGGTGCGATCCACCGCTTGAGCGTCCGCGAGGTACTGACCGTGCGCGCTGGCGATCACCATGATGGTGGCGGCCTGTTGCTTCGGATTCGCGATGATGATGCTGGCGTCCCGGCGCAGGTCTCCTTCGTCTTTCGCTACACCGAAGTCACCGGCGAGCGGCGGCAGCGGCGCGTGCGTGTCACGAGCGGGCCATCGAGTCCAAGCGCTCGGCCAAGCAGGGCCGGGGGAATGGTTCTTGGGGGGAACATCCACAATTCTGCGCAGAAAATTAGAGCCTTTCCTGCATATTGTCTGCAATAATGAGGATATTGTTCATGGGAGGGCGCGGTATGTTGCTTGAATTTCGGGTTCGGAACTACCGTTCAATCCGCGACGAGCAGGCCCTCAATCTGATCGCGTCTGGCGACAAGGGACTGGCCGCGACGCATGTGGCGTCCACCGGGCTAAAGGCGGCGCCCCATGCTTTGCGCAGCGTGGTGGTCTACGGGCCCAACGCCAGCGGGAAGTCCAGCCTGCTGCGCGCGTTGGACTACATGCGCGCCGTGGTGGCCGAGTCGGCCACGGTCATCCAGCCAGGCCAGACCTACAACGTGCAGCCGTTCAAGCTGGACCCGGCCACGGCCCACCGGCCCACCGAGTTCGAGATCACCTTCCTGCTGTCGGGCGTGCGGCACCAGTATGCGTTCGCGATGACCCCGCAGCGCATCGTCAGCGAGTCGCTGCTGGTGTATCGCAGCAGCAAGCCCACCCAGCTCTTCAGCCGTCAGCATGTCGGTGGCGACGGGGACGACTACGAGTTCAGCGCCTACCTGACCGGCCCTCGCAAGCTGTGGCAGGAGAGCACGCGTCCCAACGCCCTGTTCTTGTCCATGGCCGCCCAGCTCAATAGCGAACAGCTCAGCCCAGTGTTCAATTGGATCGTCCGCAACATCACATTCCTGCCGGCCGGTGCCACCGTGTTGCCTGACTTCACCACGGCGCTGCTGGCCACGGAGCAAGGGCGGGCCTCGATCCGCGATTTCCTGTCCGCCGCCGACATCTCCATCGCCGACGTTCAGGCGGTCCCCCGCAAGGGCATGCAGGCCCAGTGGGTGATGAGCGCCAGTGGCCTACAAGCCAGCCAGGAGGAGCGTGAGTTCTTGATGCCCGTGTTCGAACACAGCACTCCCAAGGGATCCGCCAAGTTCGAGTTGCATGACGAGTCCGAAGGCACCCAGCGCCTGTACGGTCTGATCGCGCCCGTGCTGGATTGCCTGCGTAACGGGCGCGTGCTGGTGGTGGACGAACTGGACAGCAGCCTGCACACTCTGCTGGTGCGGCGGCTGATCACCCTGTTCCAGACGCCCGCGCTCAATCCGAGCGGCGCTCAGCTGATCTTCAGCACCCACGACACTTCGTTGCTGGACCACACCCTGTTTCGGCGCGATCAGATCTGGTTCACTGAAAAGGATGCCGACCAAGCCACCCGTCTGTATCCACTGACCGACTTCAGCCCCCGCAAGCAAGAAGCCTGGGAGCGCGGCTACCTGACTGGCCGCTACGGCGCCGTGCCCTTCTTCAGCGATTGGCCTGCGCCGGCCAAGGCTGCGGTGAATTGACGCGATGGGGAAGGACAACCAGCCCAAACACCGGCAGGCCGCGCGCGACCTGAAGCGGCGCGCGGACGTGCGGCAAACCTACGAGCGGCTGCTGATCGTCTGCGAAGGTGAGAAGACCGAGCCCCAGTACCTGTGTGAGATTCAGCGTACCTACCAGCTGGCGACAGCGCGTGTTCAGGTGCTTCACAGCCGTTTCGGGACTGCACCGCAGCAGGTGCTGGCGTACGCCCTGACCGTATTCAAGAAGGGGGACCGTGAGCGTGGCCTCCACCCCCGGGAGTTTGACCGGATCATCGTGGTCTTCGACCGCGACGAGCACCGGAGCTACCACGCAGCGCTCGCACAGGCTGATGCGCAGAACGGCAAGCTTCGAAATGACAACGGGGCCGCGGTGCCGGTGGACGCTGTGGTCTCCGTGCCGTGCTTCGAGCTTTGGCTGCTGCTGCACTTTGAAGAGGTGCACGCGCCGCTGCAACGGCATGAGGCGCTGGAGCGCCTGACGGCATACTTGCCAGGCTACGAGAAGGGCGGCGGCGGCTACTGGGCGGCTACGAAAGACCTGTTGGACGCAGCCGCCCAACGCGCCGTTCGCCTGGCTCAAGCCACCACCGCCAGCGATGGCACCCAACCGTACACAGCGATGCACGAACTCGTTTCACGACTCGTGCACCTGAAAGACTGATTGCCTGGGCTTGCAGGGAGGAAACACATGAAGATGCAGCAGATCGAAGCGGCCAGCCCGGAGGCCCAATCCGCCAACCTGGTGGCCGACAACGTGGCGAAGCTCAAGGCCCTATTCCCGGAGCTGGTGACTGAGGGGCCGAACGGCCCGGCCGTCAACCTCGACGTGCTGAAGGCCCTGGTGGGCGACGCGACGTTGAGCGATTCCGAAGAGAAGTACGGCCTGAACTGGCACGGCAAGCGTGCCGCCCGGCAACTGGCCTTGACACCCAGCACCGGCACGCTGCGCCCCTGCGCAGACGAAAGCGTGGACTGGGACACCACGAAGAACCTGTTGATCGAGGGCGACAACCTCGAAGTACTAAAGCTGCTGCAGAAGAGCTGCGCGGGAAAGGTCGGGCTGATCTACATCGATCCGCCTTACAACACAGGTAAGGACTTCGTCTACCCGGACAGCTTTCAGGACAACATCAAGAACTACCTTGAGCTGACTGGGCAACTTGTCGACGGCCGGAGAATGAGCAGTAACGCTGAGTCCAGCGGGCGCTTCCATACTGACTGGCTAAACATGCTGTACCCCAGACTACGTCTCGCACGGAGCCTCCTGAGCGAAGATGGAGCCATCTTTGTGAGCGTAGACGACGGTGAGTTGGCAAACCTGCTGATGGTTATGAACGAACTGTTCGGTGAGGAAAACTTCAGGGCCAATATCAGTT
>CAISYX010000268.1 GCA_903889815.1 uncultured Gammaproteobacteria bacterium | reverse complement strand
CTCCATAGCCACCAGCGCCACCAGCATGAAGGCGATCATGGCGGGTGGCAGTTTCAGTCTGCCGCGCGGCTCAACGCTCTGCCACATCCAGATATAGCCAAGCAGGCCGTAAACAACTCCCGAAAGACCGCCGAAATTGGCCGACAGGCTCCACAGATACTGGGCCATATTGGAGGTGAAGGCGAGGAAGAGCAGGATCACGAAGTACATCACGCTGCTTTGATGCGACTCGATCATGCGTCCGAAGTGCCATAGCCACAAGGAATTGAAGACCAGATGCACGGCTCCGAAATGCAGCAATGCAGGGCTGAAGGTACGCCATAACGTTTCGATGCTGTCGATCTGCCCCAGGATGCGCAGCACTGACGCAGTCCCAACATCAGCACCCGGGTAAAACCCCGGATAGAACAGGCGCTGCACCCCGTCCAGCTCGCTGCCAAAGTTGCTGATGGCGGCCACGACCAGGGCCGCGATCAAGGTCAGGAATGTGACAGGTGCCCGGGAAAAAGCACGCAGCATATCCCGCAGATAGTCGCTCAAGGGGAAATAATTGATCAGAACTGGCGCACTGCCCGGAACGGTCTCGGAAATCTCGCCCTGTTGGCGAAGGTTCTGCCATTGCGCCAGCAGCTCGGCAACAGCGGCAGCCTCTGCCTCCGTCGCAACCCAGATGACTTGGGAACCGGATTCCTCGTTCACACGAAACCGCAGCCCGCTGCGGGCAAGGGCCTGCAAGAGCGGACGCAGGTCGATTCCGGCATCCACAACCGCCGCTCTAATCATCGGCGCGCACCAGGCGGTTGCCCCAGCCAAGCTTGCTGCGGCAGGTCTCGTAATAGTTGTGATCGAGGGGGTGGATCAGGCGCAAAGTTCCCTGCTTCTTGCGCACGATCAGCTCATCACCGGGATGGGCGGGAAAACCGGTCGCGCCGTCGCAGCTGACATGGGGAACGATCGAACGCTGCTTGCCCACCAGCACGCGGATTGTGCTGTCCGCATTGATCACCAGCGGCCGGCTACTGAGGGAGTGTGGATACATTGGCACCAGCACCAGAGCATTCAGACTGGGATGCATGATCGGCCCTCCCGCCGACAGACTGTAGGCCGTGGAGCCCGTAGGGGTGGCCACGATCAGTCCATCGGACTGCTGGCTGTTCACGAACTGGTCGTTGATGAAAAGCTCGAATTCCAGCATGCGCGCTGCGGTGCCTGGGTGCAGCACCACATCATTGAGTGCGCTGCCAGTGCTGAGCACAACGCCTTTGCGCTGCACCTCGCACTCGATCAGGAAACGGGATTCTTCGGTGTAGCGGCCGGCCAGCACATCGGTCAGTCGCGTTTCGATCTCGTGGGGCATGATGTCGGTGAGAAAACCCAACCTGCCACGGTTCACGCCGAGCACAGGCACATTGTGCGAGGCCAGCAGCTGTGCCACGCCCAGCATGCTGCCGTCGCCCCCCACCACGATCACCAGATCGGCCTGCGCGCCGAGTTCGGCGCGCGGCACACTGTGCGGCCGAGGCCCGCTGAGCATGGCCGCACTAAGGTCGTCACACAGCACCTGCAGGCCACGCGCTTCCAGTATGCCGCGCAGATGACTAAGGGTTTCGGCTACACCAACGTGTCCCGCCCGACCAATCAGACCTATGCGCTTGAATGCCGACATTGCGTGTACTGCCACAGGGAAGTGAATATGAGCACTCAGAGAGTCAGAGAGCCGGCGGCAGTATAGCAGAGAGAACCCAGGCAACGCTCAGCGGGTGATGTCGAGCGCCAGGGGTTCAACGGTGTAGACGATCTCGCCCAGCGAAGGCACGCTGTAGGCAATGTAGATCTGCAGTCGGCGGTCGACGAAATCACTGCCAAGCCGGGCGGCATTGACGATCTGCACATATTCCACCGCACGCAATTGCGGCGCGCTGCGGAAAGCGCGCAGGCCGGCATAGCTGCCATCCCACGACTGGATGCCGCCGTTTTCGTCCAGCATGACAAAGTGGCTGCCATCAAGTGTGCCAAGCACGTACAACGCACCCGCCTTGCCCGCATGGCGACTGTCCACCGCCACGCTGAGGTTCACATCCACCGAGTCGGCAGGAGTGACCACTGAGACCTGACTGAGACCTTTGTTCAGACTGGCCGCCAGCGCGATGCGCGCATTTGTGGGCGCGCCACTCAATGTACGCAGCGGTTTGTCGGGCAGCAAAGGCACACGAATGGGGTAGTAACGGGCAATCTGGTGTCGCACCAGATTCAATGCCCGCACGGCATCTGCGCCGTTCTCAGTGTCACTGCCATCGACTCCGCAGGGCACTCCGAGGCAATCGCGCGCGGGACTTGAGAAGCGGGCAATCCGCACACTGGTATTGAAGGCACCCGGGTAGGCCATCACTGTGGTGAACAGGGAGTCCACGCCATAGCCCGTGGCAAAGGGGAAGGTGCCACCGTGACCATCTTCGCGATGGGAATGCGTCAGACCCATGTTGTGCCCCAGTTCATGAGCGACGACCGAGCTGACCGGGCAGTCAATCGCAATCGTCGAGAATGCGAACTGCTTTTCCTCCGAGGACTGGAAGTCACCCTGAGTACGGAAGCCGCCAAGATTTGCCAACCCGCAGCGATCCAGTTCCGTGCCCTGCGGGCGGAACAGCATCACGAGATCTGCACCATATTGCTCCCGCAGGTTGTTCACTTTGGCGAACGCCGGATTCTTTTTGCTGGTCAGAGCACTCAAGGCACTGTCCATATCGGAGGTTTCGCTGTAGTCCACCACGCCCATGTAGACCGGGCGCAGAGTGATGGATACAGCGCTGTCCGCATAGATCTGGTTGGCTATGGCTATCAGCTGGTTGATCCGGGTCTGGGCGGCACCGCTGTAAAGTGCGTCGGCGCCCGGGGTGTACAGCGCCATGACGTCAATGACAGAGTGTTCGGCGGACACAGAGCTCGACGCCGCCGGATTGGTGCCGAGCAAGGACTCGTTGAAGTCGCTGATGCCGTCGTTGTCAGTGTCCCTGACCACATCCTCCACCACATTGAGAACGGCGTCATGACGCAGGTCGCCCACCACTGCAGTACTGATGACGCGGGGCCTGGAAGCGGGAGTGGTTGCAATGGTGTAGCGAAGGGTCCTTGTCTCACCGGCGGCGAAATCGCCCAACAGGCAGTTCAACACTTTCTGTCCGCCCACTGTGCCCTGCCGGCAAGCATTCGCCGCACTCACCAGGGTGCTGTTCTCGAGGACGAAATAGAAGTTCACGCTCAGGGCTTCATGCCGCTCAGTACTGGTGTTGCGGAAAGTGGCCACCACCTCGGCCGTGTTGCCGGCCAGCACACTGCCCGAACCAGCCACCTGGCTGATCTGCAGATTGCCGGCATTGATCCCGGCGTTTCTCGCTGCACTGGAGGCCCCAGCTGCCTCGCCGTTACCGAATCGCAATGGCATTGTCTTCACGGGAAGCACTGGCAGGGCTACCGCTGCAGGCGCCGCACGTTCCGGAATGACGAAATCCTGTTGCAGGGCAGCAGAGGAAAGGCCCTCCGACTGGTAGACCCACCCCTGATAATTGCCCGCGGCCTCCTGACGGCTGACTTGCAGATGCCAGACTTGCGCCCCGATTTCGGCATAGGCAAAGACATCCCGCTGGCTGGCTGTCAATACGAACGGGGTCTGCTCTGCGTATCCCGCCAGCTCGCCACGCAGCGTTCGGTCACCATTGAGAAGCAGCGTCTCGGCGCGGATGTGCAATGTCGTGAACTGTGTGTTGCCTGCCACCTGTTGCACCGGAACGGACACGGCGACGCCAGCCTGCAGTGCCGCCAGCACGCGAGCATCCATGACCACTGGCACTGCCAGGTTGGCATAAGCTGGCAATGCGGGCATCTGTGCGGATACGGTTTCGAGCGCCCGCCAAAGGGGCGGCTGCACCGACTGTGCAAAAGCAGCACTGGCAAGCATCAGGAAGCTCCCGATGAACACCAGAACAGGCGACGCAGAACGTCGGCTCAATTGCCTCAGGAATTTGACAGACATACAGTAAACATACTCTTTGCAAAGATCAGAGCGTTCATTATGGTGCTGCGTGGGAATTTTTTCCACATCTTAATGGCCACGCGGCAGAATTCCTCCCGTATGGATGGCAACGATCTCGGCGCCTTCGGGAATCTCACCGCTGGCGATACGGGCGTAAAGACTCCACATCATCTTGCCGCTGTACACCGGCTCCAGAGGCACTCCCGTTGTTTCAGTAAATTGTCGCATGAACTGCACAAGCTCAGGGGCCGAGCGCGCGTACCCTCCGCAATGCCAGCCCTGCAGCACCTGCCATGCCGCGTGCGGCCTCCGAGGCAACAGTGCGAGCCAGTCCCGCACCTGCGCGCTGATCCGGTCCTCGCCCTTGAGTACCAGCGTTGCATCCACACTCACGTCTGCACCGAGTCCCGCCACCACGCCTGCAAGCGTGGTGCCTGTGGCAGTGGCGAGTGTCACGATGCGCGGTGATGCCAGTGGTTCAGACCACTGCACAGAGTCCGCAATGGCCATACTGCCAAGCACCCCCTGGAAAGACGCCCCGCCTTCTGGAATGACATGAATGTCTCCCCACTCGGCGTAAACGTCGCGCAAAAACTCCGCCGACAGCTTGTTGCGATAGCTGGCTCTGTCCACCGACACCAATGTCATGCCGAAGTCTTCAGCTGCTTGCAACAGAGGATTGAGGGGACGCGGCACCTCACCTCGCACCATGCCGATAGTGCCAAAACCAAACTCCCTGCCTGCCGCCGCAAGTGCCAGCAGATGGTTGGACCAGGCGCCACCGAAACTGAGCACGGTATGGCGGCCCTCGCGCCGCGCCTGCTCCAGTGACAAGCGCAACTTGAACCACTTGTTTCCGGATATCCAGGGATGAATCAGGTCCAGTCGAAGAACCGAAACCGCAACACCACGCGTCTGCAGCAGAGGATCATGCAAGCGCTGCAACGGGACCTGTGTCTCTGGTAATTTGATCTGTCGCACTCTATGTTCCGACTGTCCTGTAATTGAATATCCATGACGCCTTTACACACCGTCGCCCATGCGTCGTCAAGGGCTGGACACCGACTTTACCGACACTGCAAGGAAGCCTCACAATCAGCAAAGCAAGTGTTTATGTCCAAGCGAAGAAAGTACAGCCCCGAGTTCAAAAAAAGCGTAGTGCCGCAACTGCGCCATTCCAATGTCAGTTGTTCGCAAGTGGTCCGAAAACGCTGCGCGCATGCATCTGGAGCTGAGTGATAAGGGCAACTCTTTCTTGTTTGCAATCACAGCACAGCAAGCTCATGCCGGGCTGATCAATGCACCACCGACGGGTCTGTCAGATCTTGATGCGTACTGTGGAAGCGGCGATATGACAACGCCAGAAAGGGCGTCCTGTGAATCTGCATTCTGATCGTGCCAGTCAGTTTCGCAGCAGTGACTACAAGAACTTCCCGAAGCAGCACTCGCTGATTTTTCAATGAGTGCAGTAGGGCACTTTGGTGACGGGGAGCTCGATATTTCAAAGCAGATTACTAAGTGAAGATTGGAACCAGGCACGAAAACACGCGTTCGCAGAAGAGCGTACGTTCCTGCATGGGCACGTCAGATTTTTGAGGGCATTTCACTGGATTTCAGGGAGACCACATCTTCGTAAACACTCGCAAAGGGCTTTGTCTGGATACAGATATCTTCAATCAAGCAGGGCGTAAAGCTCACTCAGAGGCGCGAATTCGCCAAGCTCGCAGGCAGACACGCGCTGCAAAGTTTCTTTCCATCGGCATCGAGCCAGCGGATATATCACGGCAATTGGCACACAGTCCCGAGATGTTTCTGCGGATCCATGCTGAATGGAATGAGGGATACTCGACGCACAAGGAAAAATCGCGATTCCAGGCTGCAGGCGATGGGAATTTTTTGGAAAAACTACGATAAACGAAGCAGGAAAATTTAAATCGGAAACAAATCAGAGGCTTATAGAGAGCGTTAGTGGCGGACCGGACGGGACTCGAACCCGCGACCTCCGGCGTGACAGGCCGGCATTCTAACCGGCTGAACTACCGGTCCACACAAACGATTACAACTGCAAAACCCTTGAGATTTGGTGGGTGTTGAGGGATTTGAACCCCCGACATTCGCCTTGTAAGGGCGACGCTCTACCAACTGAGCTAAACACCCGTTCTCTTGGGTGACGCGCATTTTACCGACTTGAAGAGGCATGTCAATCAATTTTCTTGGCGCATTTCCCGCTTGAAAATCAGGGTTTTCGACAGTTTATTTAGTTAGATGCTGGAAGGACCCACCCCAGTCAGCGGGCAGATCAAGTGCGCGCAGATCTGCAATTCTTTCGAGGT
>CAISYX010000267.1 GCA_903889815.1 uncultured Gammaproteobacteria bacterium | reverse complement strand
GCTGTGGTGCCTGAGCCGTCGCCTGCTGCCGGCAAGTCTGAGTCGGCTCCTGCGTCTGATGGCAACGGTGCGTCTGGCTCCAATGAGCATCGTGGGCGCGAGCTCCCGTGGTCGTGGCAAGGGTGGCAAAGGTCGTCCTGCTTCGTCGCCGCCGCGGTCGCCAACTCCTCATGGACGGGCCAAGTGCATGAGTGGAGAAGTCTGGAACTCCGAAGCTGACTGCGTTGGTTTCGGAACCGGCAAGTGCTCCAAGTATCATCGGCGCCCCCGTTGCGACCAAGGTGCTGCATGTCCGGCTCTCAAAAAGGGCACGTGCAAACAGTACCATCCCAAGACTGAAGTGCTGACTGTCTTGGGCGATCCGGATTCCGACAAGGCTAAGAAGTACTGGAGGAATCTCGGGTTGTTGGCCACTCTGAGGCTCAGTAGTGGTGTACGGTTCAGCGCTAAGCCGGCTGTGGCTGTGCTTCCCAGCAAGGCGATCCTGCAGTCGGCTGCTCCCGACGTGGTCGATCCGGCTCTAGCTTTGGGGCCGCCGATTCCGTCCGCCTCTGCATGGTGCGAGCCGGCTGCCTCTGTGCGTCGTTCTTCTGTCAGGGGCTTCAAGTTTCGAATGAAGGAGCCTCTGTCCAAGCGGCGCTTGAAGCTTGCGCTCAGGCAGTTTTCGAAGGTTGATCCTTCGCGGGCTTGGGTGCAGTTTTCGCCGGAGGATCGTCGGGCGCTAGTGCTGGCCGGTGAGAATCTTCCTGAGCGTCTTGCTGCGATCATCTCCTCGGCTGAACACCATCAGGTTGCTGTTCCAGCTCGTCTTCGAAATGCCTACGATCGGGTGACCGAGCCTATCGTGCTGGCGCCTACGGTTGATGATTCTGCACTGGAGCTCGAGGCTGCTGGCTCGTCGATTGTCCTGCCGGCCAGCGTGGTTAAGGCTGCTGCTGCGATCCGCCCAGGCGCTTCCGTTGTCATGCTGTCGCAGCTTGGCTCTGACACCGTGGGTGTGACTGACACCGGAGCGACGATTGTGCTCGCCAATGTGTTGCGGGCTCTTTTGCACAACATCCGTGCGCTTGCCCCTCACGAGTGTCTGAATGTTGACGGCATCGGTGGTGTTTCCGTTCGCGTTACGGAGGCTGCTGAGTTAGTCCTGGCGGCTCCGGCAGTCTCGATGTGTGGCGCCGGCGGTGAAGACCGTGTTAAGGAGCTCTTTTCCGTTGTGGACGAGGTGGACGGGCGTCTGTGGCACTACTGGGTTCAACCTGTGTACATCAATCCGTCGTTGGCACCGGGTCTGGTTCTCTTCGCTGTGGGCCGGATGTGCCGTGACAACTATATGAAGTTCGTTGTGGATGGTGCGCCCGGTGCCGTCTCTTATCTTCTCACGGCCCCTCAAGGGCCCCGGCGGACTCGCCTGGCCATCAAGCTTCGAATCGGCGTTGCTGAGGATGACGAGCATCCTGATGACACGCTGGTGACCATCCCGGATCTACGTCTGCTTCCTGTTGGTGATGAAATCGCTAACAATCTATTGGACGCTGCCTGTGCTGAGTGGGGTCGGGCTGACGATTGGTTTGATCGTGCGTCGTCCGAAATTGAGCATCGTCGTCAAATTGCTGCGTTGGCTGCGGTAAGTGCTGCTCCTGTCGTGTACCGTGCCCGTGCAGAGCCATCGGCCGACTCCTACTCTGTTGCTGGGTCTAAGGCCTACGGCTTTCTTGCCTTCCGGCAGCACTTGCCTGATGAGGAGCCTGATGTTGTCGATGACCATGCTGCTGATGCTGCCGCTTCGCTGCCGCCTGATCTGCAGGCTGCCGGTGCTGTGGTCCCTGATATCACGGCTAGTGTCGCTCTCATGGGGGCGAACGACGTGCAGTCTGATTTCGGTGTGACGGACTGGCTCATGTCTTCGATGGGTGATGTCATTCGGATGGGGGCGTCTGCCGGTGTGTCGTGCTTGGGTGATCTTGCCGACACTTGCCTGACTGCTGTCGATTCCATTGGCCGCTGCTGTGAGGAGTGGTCTTCGTCGGCGGCTGATTTGCTCGGCTTGTCGGATCCGGCTGGTACCGCTGTGGCCGTGTCCACTTCTGAGTATGCTGCTCCGGTGTCGTCTTGTGCACCGGTTGTATGCTATGTGGCCACGAAGCGGGCTGAGTTGTCTTCCGCCTCTCCGCCGCTTCCTGCTCGCGATAAGCCCTTTCTTCAACCGAAGTCTGGCGATCGTGCGGCTGCTTTGGCTGCCGGTCGGACGCCGGCATTTGCACAGCGTCTTGAAGTGCTCCGTGGCAAGCTGGCTGCGCTGGATGGGCCGGTGGTTGTGGTGGATGTTTGCTCCGGCAAAGACTCCTTCTCGGCTGCGCTCATCCCTGAGTTTCCGAATGTTCACGTGTTGAACTACGACAAAGCTGGTCCCGATCCTAGTTTCTTAGGGTGGCGAACGCCCGGGAATGCGTCTCGACATGCGCATGTTTCTGGTGATGTTCGCAAGCTCACAAAGGCTCAGATTGGCGCCGATGCCAAGCGGCACTGGGGCCTCACATGGGGCAACATTGTCTTTGTCAACCTTGCACCAAACTGCCGCAATATTTCCACCGCTCCTGAGTTCGGTTCGCATCCTCTTCGCGAGGGGCCGGCTGGTGGTTGGGCGGCCCGTACCGATGAATCCGTTGAAGATGATGAACTACGCGAGTGGTGCTTCAAACTGTTCCACGACATAGATGTTGAGGAGCGGGGTCGGGTGGCGATTGTCTTTGAACATCCTGCGTTTGGGCACTTGTTTGAACTGTCGTTTGTTCAGGGTTGGATGCGAGAACACGAGCATGTTACCGTGTCCTATGCCGACGCGTGCCTCCTTACATTCCGTTCCGATGGGCCGTGGTCTCGCAAGAGCACCGTGTTCATTACCACGCCAAATGTCGCCTCGTTTGAGTTGGACTGCCACGGATCGTGTCAACATATGGTTCGTGGTCGTGACTACCACAAGTGTATGATCGCTCCTCGTGGCGCGCTTAAGCCTGGGCAGGTTCGTGTGGCCGACAGTCGCATGAGCCGATACTCGCAGGGTCACGTATGCACCCTGCTTGCCTTTGCTGAGTTGCGTCTCGGTCCGGGTGCGTCTGCATCTGCTGTCGTTGAACGCCCTGCGCTGCATTCGGCAGCGTGCCTGGCATCCTGTGGCGGGCTACCATCGTGGGAGCAGCCCATTCTGACGGCTAAGCAGTTTCACGAAGCTTCCGGTCATTACAAACCTGCTGTGCTGCTTCGAACGGCTCGTGGGCTCAAAGATTTCCAGCTGCGTATGCCCGATGGTAGTCTCAAGTCAGGCTCAGCTCTTACGCTCAAGGATCTGCAGTATGGCCCCTGCGACACCTGCATATTGTCCGGTGCGCAGCATGCCCCCTCGAAACATACCAACCATGCTAAGGCTGTTAAGGATCTCACTCCTGAGCAGCGTCAAGCGTATCACAAGTCTCTGCTGGCGGCTGCTGCTGCTCCGTAGGGACTCGGGCGCTGCACGTGGACAAGTGATTTTATTCATGGAGTGCGGTATGGATACGACCCGCCTCCTGTCCGCGAGCAGCGCCAACCCGGTCGTGTGTCGGCGTACCTTAGTTCCCTGCTTGGTGATGACTACAAGTACCCGGCGCCACCTGATAAGTCTGCTTCGTTCTCCGAAGACCTACATGAGGAGTTCGATGCCTGTCCTACTGATTTGCCTGAGCTCGACGAGTCTAGTGATGACGAAGATTCGCCGACTGAGGCTCGTTCGGCTGCGTCTGCGAAGGCGTCCGAAGCTGAGCGTCCGATTGATACGCCGAATCGCTACACAGAGATTCCGGCTGTGACATTCACTCGCCCGGGTGCCCTCGGCCCGGGCCATCCGCCGTATGCTCTTCTGCTTTCCTTGCCACCTGAAGTGGGCAAGAATCGTGTCGTCCTATTCGACATCGGCTATTATGAGGCTCGGCGTGTTAAAGGCGGCTACAAGTGCTTCCTCATTGGGGCTGACTATCGTTCCTCTAACGTCTACTACAAGCCCCTTCGCTCCAAGAGTGAAATCCCCAATGCCTATGCTCAAATCGCTCTCGAGAATGACTGGCCGAAGTGTGATCATGTCGTTCATGTGGTCTCCGATGGTGAGCCGGCCCTTGTCAAAGGGCTTCGTGAGGGCTGTACTCGCATGGGCCAGTCTTTTTCGACGTTGCCACCCGAGTCTCCGAATACCAACTTCGGTGGGTCCAATGCAATGAAGCATATTCGGGCAATGGTGCGTGCATACTTGGTTGATGCCTCGCGCTTTGGCAAAGTCGTTGACTCCTCGTTTGAAAGTCTTGCGTGGGCTCATGCTGTGCAAGTACGGAACTGCATTGGGCTGCCCAATCACAAGCAGCACTTTTCTCCGTATCGCATACACTTTGGTGTGGCTCCTGTATGGGACTTTGTGCCTTGGTGCACTGGTGGCTACATTACCAAGTCTCCTGAGTCCGGTCGTCTTCATGATGATCGTGGTGGTCAGCCTGGAGCACGTCGCGCAGAGCCGTGTCTTATACTCGGTCGCAAGGACGTGTTCTCGCGATTCC
The DNA here is from genome assembly GCA_903889815.1 of uncultured Gammaproteobacteria bacterium. Classification (GTDB taxonomy): domain Bacteria; phylum Pseudomonadota; class Gammaproteobacteria; order Pseudomonadales; family Pseudohongiellaceae; genus UBA5078. Next base: position 292 of record CAISYX010000267.1, on the reverse strand, counting down.
CCCAGGTGCTTACGACACGCAACACATTGCGCTCTGGGCTCGGCGTCTATATTGATCTTAGTGGTCCACCTGGCGTCTTCCCCGGTACGGTTGTGCCTGCCGATGTGTTGGCATCGCCTTCCACAGTGCCTGCCTCTGTGTCTCCGACGCCGGATGCTTCGATGACGCCGGTTTCTCAGGCTGTGCATGACAAAGTTGCTGCTCTGGAGCAGCAGATTGCGTCGGATCGTCGTTGTACGAAGCTGCAGCGCGCCTCCGTCCGCTTGCTGACTGCCTATGATGAGTCGCAGCG
>CAISYX010000266.1 GCA_903889815.1 uncultured Gammaproteobacteria bacterium | reverse complement strand
TGAACGTGCCGCGCCTGAAGCTGTTCCTGTACTTCGCCACCTCCGTACTGACCGCCTGTGCCGTGACCATCGCCGGATCCATCGGTTTCGTGGGGCTGGTCATTCCGCATATGCTCCGCCTGCTGGGCGCCACGGATCATCGTCTTCTGATCCCCTCTTCCGTGCTGCTGGGCGGCAGCTTTCTCATGATTGCCGACAGCGTGGCACGCAGCATCGTAGCGCCCCTGCAGCTGCCGGTCGGCGTGGTCACTGCCATGATCGGCGTGCCGGTCTTTCTGCTGATTCTGCGGCGCACCCGCAGCGCAAGGGAATGAGCTGATGCCCAATGCCTCGACGATTCTGGAGATTCGGGACTTGCGTCTGGAAATTGCGGGCCAGCGCATATGCAGGTCTCTTTCGCTGCAGCTGCATGCCGGTGAGTGTCTGGGCGTACTCGGCCAGAACGGCACTGGCAAGACCACGCTGCTGCATACGCTGGCACGTTTGCGGCCGGCGCAGGGCGGCGAGATTCTCCTGAGGGGGCAAAGTCTGAATGCCTGGTCCAGAAAGGCGCTGGCAAGGCAGCTTGGGGTGCTGTTTCAAAGCAGCACCGACAGCATGCCGGCCAGCGTGGAAGAGACTGCACTGATGGGCCGTCACCCCCACCTGCCAGACTGGCAGTGGGAAAGTGCAGACGACATGGCGGTCGCACGCGCGGCATTGCTGGCTGTCAACCTCGACACGCTGGCTTCGCGGGATGTGAACACTCTTTCCGGTGGCGAACGCCAGCGTCTGGCTCTGGCCATGCTGCTGGCACAGAAGCCGCAGCTGTATCTGCTGGACGAGCCGGGCAATCATCTGGACATCGCCTTTCAGGTCAAGTCCCTGCAATTGTTGCGAGAACAACTGGCACAGCACAATGCGGCGCTGTGCATGGCGACCCATGACATAAATCTGGCCGCGCGCTTTTGTGATCGCATCCTGCTGCTCAGGGGAGACGGTGAGCCGTTGATGGGTGCTGCGAGTGAGGTGCTGACTCCGGAGACCCTGAGTCAGGCCTACGGATGCCGTATCGGCGTAGTGAATGCCGGCAGCCGTCAGGTGTTCTACCCGGAGTAAGCGCCATGGAAAGCGGGGAAGAGAACCAGCTCTCCCCGCTGCGCTCCGGCAGCGAAGAGAGTCAGATAAACAGACTGCTGAACTAAAGGACGAGCAAGCGGATGTCGCCCAACAGACGCGCCAGCGTCGTGATGAACATGCCACCATCGACACCATTGACGGCGCGATGATCATAAGACAGCGCCAGAGGCAGCATTTGTCGTGGTTGCAACTGTCCGTTGATGTAGATTGGCTTCAACTGGGTCTTGGAGACGCCAAGGATCGCAACTTCCGGTGCGTTGACGATCGGCGTGAAGCCCGTTCCGCCCAAAGCGCCAAGGCTGGAGATGGTAAAGCAGGCGCCCTGCATCTCTTCCTTGCTGAGTCGACGGTTCTTCGCCTTCTCACTGAGGACTACCACTTCCCGCGCCAGATCCCAGATTGATTTCTTGTCGACATCGCGAATCACCGGCACCATCAGCCCCGCTTCCGTCGCGACAGCCACACCGATGTGAATATAGTGTTTCTGGATCAGGTACTCGCCCGAAGAATGCAGAGACACATTGAACTGTTTGTGCTCCTGGAGCACTTTCGCACAAGCCTTCAGCAGGAACGGCAGGAACGTCAACTTGACACCTTTCTTGTCTGCCTCGGCCTTCAGATCGGCGCGGAAAGCTTCCAGATCAGTGATGTCAGCATCGTTGAACTGCGTGACGTGAGGCACATTCAGCCAGTTGCGCTGCATGTTGGCCGCGGTGACTTTGTGAAGCTTGCTCAAGGCAATCTGCTCGACGCTGCCGAACTGACTGAAATCCACATCTGGAATCGCAGGGATACCCGCACCGCCGGCACTGGCTGCGACCGGTGCTGGTGCCTGCAAACGCGCTTTCACAAATTCATGCAGGTCTTCTTTCTGAATGCGCCCACGGGCACCGGTGCCCGCGACCTGCGTCAGATCGACACCCAGTTCGCGCGCGAGCTTGCGCACTGCAGGACCAGCATAAACATCCGCAGTGCCGGACGCCGCAGGCGCTGCCGCGGTGGGCGCCGGTGCTGGTGCTGGTGCACTGACCGTTGCGACAGGTGACTGCGCAGGCGCAGCTGCCACAGCGGGTGCCGCAACCGGCGCCGGGCTGCTGGCTGCAGAAGCAACCGCTGCACCAGCCACTGCGAGCTCCAGAATCAGGGAGCCTTTGGATACCTTGTCGCCCACTTTCACCTTGAGCGCCTTGATCTCGCCAGCTTTTGGCGAAGGCACTTCCATGGCGGCCTTGTCAGACTCCAGTGTGAGCAGCGACTGTTCAGCCTTGATCACATCGCCTGCCTTGACGTGGACTTCGATCACTTCGACATCGTTGTCGCCGCCTATATCGGGCACAAAAATGTTCTCGACTGAAACAGAAGCAGGCGCGGCTGCAGCCGGTGCAGGAGTTGCAAGCTGTGCTGGCGCCACCGGTGCTGGCGCAGACTCTGCCTTGGCAGCCGGGGCAGGCGCCGCAGCGGCGCCCTCCACTTCCAGCAACAGAATCTCGTCGCCCTCCGACACTTGATCGCCGAGCTTGATGCTCAGACTCTTGATCACGCCGCTCTTGGGAGACGGAATCTCCATCGCCGCCTTGTCGCTTTCGAGCACCATCAAGGAATCGTTTTCCTTCACGCTCTGTCCGGGCTTGACCAGCAGTTCGATGACCTCGACGCTCTTGGAATCGCCCAGATTCGGTACTTTTATGCTTTCAACTGGCACTGATTGATGCTCCTGAATAATTCTGATCTGTGGTGATTGGTGACTACACAGTCAACGGATCGATCTTGTCCTGTGCAATGCCCATGGATTTCATCGCTTTGGCAATGGTATCCGCCGTCACAAGGCCGCGGCCCTTGAGTTCAGTCAGGGCAGCAAGCACGACAAAGTTGCAGTTCACTTCGAAGAAATGCCGCAGATTCTGGCGGGTATCGCTGCGACCGAAGCCATCGGTGCCCAGCACGCGGTAAGTATCCGGCACGAATTCACGAATCTGATCGGCATGCACTTTCATGTAGTCGGTGGACGCAATGACCGGACCCGCGACTTTCGACAGGCATTCGCCCACATAGGTCTGCTTCTCTTTCTTGGTGGGGTGCAGCATGTTCCAGCGAGAGACCGCAAGACCATCTCTGCGCAGTTCATTGAAGCTGGTGACGCTCCACACATCCACGCCCACTTTGTATTCCTCGCGCAGAATTTTTGCAGCGGCCCGGACTTCACGCAGGATTGTGCCACTGCCCAGCAGACGGACCCGCAGGTCGGTCAGCGCTTTGCCCTGCACTTTATACTCCTTGTCGCTACCGTCTTCCAGCAGGTACATGCCCTTGATGATGCCCGCTTCGCTGCCCACAGGCATGTCGGGGTGGGTGTAGTTTTCGTTCATCGTGGTGATGTAGTAGTAAACCGATTCCTTCTCGTGATACATCCTGCGCATGCCGTCCTGAATGATTACTGCAAGCTCGTAGGAATAGGTCGGATCATAGGTGACGCAGTTCGGAATCGTGGAGGCCATCAAGTGACTGTGGCCGTCCTGATGCTGCAATCCTTCGCCATTGAGCGTAGTGCGACCGGCTGTGGCACCGATCAGGAAGCCGCGCGCGCGCGAATCCCCTGCTGCCCAGGCAAGGTCGCCGATGCGCTGGAAGCCGAACATGGAATAATAGATATAGAATGGAATCAACGGAAAGTCGTTGACGCTGTAGGACGTTGCTGCTGCCAGCCAGGCCGAGAATGCACCTGCTTCCGTGATGCCCTCTTCCAGCATCTGACCCTTCACATCTTCGCGATAGTACATCACCTGATTGGAGTCCACGGGTTCGTAGAGCTGCCCAACGGCAGAGTAGATACCGATCTGGCGGAACATGCCTTCCATGCCGAAGGTACGTGCTTCGTCCGGAACGATCGGCACAATACGCTGACCGACCTCCGGATCCTTGCACAGAGATGTCAGGATGCGTACGAACGCCATGGTGGTAGAGATTTCGCGATCCTTGGTGCCCTGCAGCTGCGGACCAAACGACTCCAGCGCGGGTACTTTCAAGGTTTGCGCTTCGGTGCGACGGGCAGGCACCGGGCCACCCAACGCTGCCCGACGGCTGCGCAGGTACTTGATCTCCAGGCTGTCTTCTGCCGGACGATAGTAGGGCACGTTCTCGATCTGATCATCGGGGACTGGAATATTGAAACGATCCCGGAAGCGTTTGAGACCGTCAATGTCGAGCTTCTTCACGGAATGGGTCGCGTTCTTGGCCTCTGCGCCTTCTCCGAAAGCATAGCCCTTGACTGTCTTGGCGAGAATCACGGTGGGCTTGCCATTGGTCCTCATGGCTTGTGCATAGGCTGCATAGACTTTGAACGGGTCATGACCGCCGCGATTGAGGTTCATGATGTCGTCGTCCGACAGGTGCTCCACCATCTTCAGCAATTCCGGCGATTTACCGAAGAAATGCTCCCGGGTGTACGCGCCGCCGCGGCCCCAGTAGTTGATGTATTCGCCATCCACCACTTCGTCCATGCGCTGCTGCAACAGGCCATCCTTGTCGGCGGCCAGCAGGGCATCCCAGTGACGACCCCAGATCACCTTGATGACATTCCACCCTGCTCCGCGGAAAATGCCTTCCAGTTCCTGGATGACCTTGCCATTGCCACGAACCGGTCCGTCAAGACGCTGCAGGTTGCAATTGACAACGAAGATCAGGTTGTCGAGCTTCTCTCGCCCGGCTTTGCCGATGGCGCCAAGGGATTCAGGCTCGTCTGTTTCGCCATCGCCAAGAAACGCCCACACTTTGCGGCCACTGTTGTCCATCAGCCCGCGACTGGTCAGATACTTCATCACGTGCGCTTGATAGATGGCCGCAATCGGCCCAAGGCCCATGGAAACGGTTGGGAACTGCCAGTAATCGGGCATCAGCCAGGGGTGCGGGTAGGAAGACAAGCCATTGCCGTGAACTTCCTGACGAAAATTGTCGAGCTGCTCAGCACTCAGACGGCCTTCCAGAAAGGAGCGGGAATATATACCGGGCGAAGAGTGCCCCTGAAAGTAGATCAGGTCGCCGCCGTGACCGTCTCCGGCACCGTGGA
>CAISYX010000265.1 GCA_903889815.1 uncultured Gammaproteobacteria bacterium | reverse complement strand
TGGGAAACCATCGAAGAGAAATCCTTTTGCGCAATCTGCCTGCGTGATGCGCTCTTTCACTAGTGCAATGATGATTTCATCCGTAACAAGCCCACCAGAAGCCATGACCTCTTTTACTTGCAAGCCGAGGGCACTGCCCGCTTTGACGGCCGCACGCAGCATGTCGCCTGTAGAAATCTGCGGTATTCCAAACTTCGTCATGATGAATTGTGCCTGCGTCCCCTTTCCCGCCCCAGGGGCACCCAACAATATCACTCGCATAAAACTCTCCTGAATAATGTCTGAAATCATTTCAGACAGACTTTCTAATGAAAACCAACGCGGCAATCCGAAGATTTGGACCATACACCAAAGGCAAGCACCGAAACAAGGAGGCGCATTGCCCCTCTCAAGCGTGCCTTCACACTTTATTTCTGACTTCTTCTGTCTTGATCTCATTCCACAAATCATCAAGTGCTTCCAGGTCCATGGAATGCAAGGGCAACTGGCGCGCTGCAGCGACAAGCTCCATGCTGCGGAAGCGCTGTTCAAACTTGCGATTGGCTGCGCGCAACGCCGTCTCGGGATCAATGTCGAGATGTCTCGCCAGATTGACGCAGCTGAACAACACATCGCCAAACTCTGCCAGCATTCCTTCCTTGTCATGGCGCTTCATTTCCGCTTCAAGTTCGGCGATTTCCTCACGAAGCTTTGCAAGCACCGGCTGCGGGTCCTGCCAGTCGAACCCCAACGATGCGGCTCGCTTCTGCAATTTGCGCCCGCGCTCCATGGCCGGGAGAGTGCCAGGGACATCGTCCAGCACACTTGGCACGGTTCCTGACGGGGTGCGCGACGCTTTCAACTCACGCTCAACATTCTTGATCTGCTCCCACCGAATGGCCACCGTCTCTGCGTCAAGCGCCAGCGTCGCGCTGCCAAAACTCTGCAGAGTGCCATCAGGAAATACATGGGGATGCCGGTGCAGGAGTTTCTCTGCAACAGCCTGTGCCACATCGTTGAAGTTGAAGCGCCCTTCCTCATTGGCGATCTGCGCATAAAACACAACCTGAAACAGCAAATCACCGAGCTCATCGCGTAATTGCAGGAAGTCACCGCGTTCGACGGCATCAATGACTTCATAAACTTCTTCCAGAGTGAAGGCAGTGAGGGACGCAAGAGTCTGCTTTCTATCCCAGTCACACCCATGGTCGGGATCACGAAGTTGTTGCATGACAGTCAGCAGTTGGCTCAGTGAAGGGGTATCAGTCATGGACAAAGCACTCCCGTGCATTGGTTGCAGTCACGCGAAGGTTGTTGGTGTTGGCAAGTCGGGAGCGCTGCCACTGACTACACGGCGAGCCTCGACGACATTGTTCAATCGGCTGATTTTTTCTAGCACTCTCGAAAGCACAGGATAGGAATCCACTTCCACCTGCAGACTCATGCGGGCTGTGCCAGAGCTTCGATCGGTGCGCGTGTTGACTTCCATGACTTCTATCTTCGCATCCGCCAGAATCGTGGTGATGTCGCGCAACAGTCCTGCACGGTCGTAGGCCAGAATGTACAGCTCCACCAGCATGCTGAGGCGCCGCCCGTCACCCCACTGCACTTCAATGAAATTCTCGTCGCTCTCGAGCTGGTAATGCAGCGCAACTGGACAATCAGGTCTGTGAACAACCACATGATTGTCTTCACTCAGACAGCCGACTACAGGATCCCCTTCCATCGGGGAGCAGCAACTGGCGAGCTGAGTGGAGAAACGTCCCGCACCAAAGACGTGTGTCTGCTGCACCGGCGACTCCGCCGCAAGGCGGGAATCATCGAGAACGCACAGCAATTGCGAAAGTTCCTGCGCTGCGGCAATCACTTCGTCCACTCCGATGGCGCTGACGCCCACCGCAGCGAACAGTCCGTCTTCATTCTTGCAGCCCAACTTGCGGGCCAGGTCACGATAATTGGGATGGGCAACAGCCAGACGTTCGAATTCCTCTGCCAGCAGTGCGCGACCATGGTTGACGTTCTGCTCACGCCCCTGTGTCTTGAACCATTGAATCAGCTTGGCTTGAGCACGCGGCGTATTGGCGTAACCCAGCCCGGGCTTGAGCCAGTCGCGACTCGGGGTGCTCTGTTCATCTGCCAGCACTTCCACCCGGTCGCCTGTTTGCAATCGATAGTTCAGAGGAACCGTCTTGCCATTCACGCGAGCACCACAGCATTTGTTGCCAATTTCAGTATGGACGTAATAGGCGAAATCGAGAGGTGTGGCACCCATCATCATATCCACCACATGGCCTTCAGGCGTGAACACATAGATGCGATCAGGCGTAGAAGAGTCGCTGCGAAGCTGCTCCGCCAAGCCACCCACCATCCCCATTTCGTCATGCCATGCCAGCAATTGCCGCAGCCACGCAATCTTGTCGTCAAAGCTGTCCTTGTAATGCGGATCCGTGATGCCTTCCTTGTAACGCCAGTGAGCACAGACACCCAGCTCTGCATCTTCATCCATTGCGAAAGTGCGGATTTGAATCTCGAAAACTTTCTTGTCAGGACCAATGACAGCAGTATGCAGGGACTGGTAACCGTTCTCCTTCGGGGTCGCGATATAGTCATCGAACTCATTGGGGATCACGCGCCAGAGGTTATGCACAATGCCAAGCGTGGCGTAGCAGTCGCGAACTTCAGGCACCAGAATGCGTACGGCACGTATATCGAATATCTGCGAGAAATCGAGTTTCTTCGCCTGCATCTTGCGCCAGATGCTGTAGATGTTCTTTGCGCGCCCTGTCACTTCCGCATCGATATTGGCCCGGTCCAGCTGCCGGCGCAGCTCTTCGGTCACTTCCACGACGAATCGTTCGCGATCCACGCGACGCTCATCCAGCAGGCTGGCAATACGCTTGTAATTGTCTTCTTGCAGGTATCGGAATGACAGGTCTTCCAGCTCCCACTTCAACTGTCCGATACCCAGCCGATGAGCAAGTGGCACGTAAATCTCGAACACTTCGCGCGCCACTCGCTGACGCCGCTCTTCGGGTGCGTTCTTGACTGCACGTAGCGCACAAGTGCGCTCGGCAAGCTTGATCAGAGCCACACGCACATCATCAATAAGTGCGAGCAGCATCTTGCGAACATTTTCAACCTGATCTCCCGACTGGCCGAGAACCCGGGTACGGGAGGTGTCAGTCTCGTTGATGGCGGCCATTCGTTGTACGCCCTCCACCAGCTTTGCTACTTCATCTCCGAATTCAGCCCGCAGCAAATCAAGAGTGACACGCGACTCCCGCACACTGCGGTACAGGATGGAAGCAATCAGCGCTTCGCTGTCGAGTCGCAACTCCACAAGTATTTCCGCCATCTCAAGTCCGGTGAGATAGCTGTTGCGTCCGGCCCATACGGTATTTGTCGCGCGCGCTCGTTGCTCCGCATCCCAACTGAGCTCGCAGGCACGCCGGATGCGTTCGTGGTGATCGAGTGTGCCGTGCAACTGCAATGTGGCAAGCCACTCTTCGAAACAGATACTGCCATCGGGGTTGAACTTGTGACTTTCTCGTACCTGAACCATGGGGCGATACCAACTCTCAGCAGGAAATTCAGGACTTGGCCAGCACGAACTCGGCAATGGACTCAACATGCGATGTATGTGGAAACATGTCCATGACTCCAGCCCGGGTGAGCACATAGCCATGCTTTACAAGCTCTCCGGCATCGCGTGCCAGCGTTGCAGGATTGCAGGAGATATAAAGAATCTTGCGGGCACCCAGCGCCGCCACAACAGGAATGATTTCCAGAGCACCTGAGCGTGGCGGGTCGAGCAGGATCTTGTCGTATCTGCGCGCGGCCCAGCTAGTGGCTCCGAAGTCCTCGCACAGATTCGCTGCGTGAAATTCGACGTTGTTGAGGCCGTTCTCACGCGCGTTTTCACCCCCACGCCTGACCATCTCCTCGCTGCCTTCAACGCCAACCACATACCGACTGCGTGTTGCCAGTGGCAACGTGAAATTGCCCAGGCCGCAAAACAAGTCCAGAATCTGTTCATCTTCTTGCGGATCAAGCATGCTGAGTGCATGGCTTATCATGCGGCGATTGAGCTCACCATTGACCTGTGTGAAATCAGTCGGATGAAACGCCATGCGCAGACCGAAATCCGGCAAGTGGTAATAGAGCCTGTCACCGCCATCAACAGGCCAGACCTTGTGCACTGAGTCCGGCCCTTTCGGCTGAAAATACATCTGCACGGCATGATCCCGCGCGAACTGCAGAAACGCTTCATGATCATCTGCGGACAATGGCTCCAGATGTCGCACGATCAGCACCACATCTTCCGCCGGATGGACGCCCTCTGCAGACGCTGTCGGGAGCTCTCCGACCGCCACTTCAATCTGCGGAATCGTGAACCGGCACTCCAGCGCAGCCAGAAAAACGCGCAGCGGCGCGATCAAGCCAGACACTTTCTGGTTGAGCACGGCACAGTCGTTCATCTGCGCAATGAAAGTGCTGTTCTTCTCGCGAAAGCCCACGAGCATGGACTCTTTCTTGGTGACATAGCGCACGGCCAGTCGCGCCTTGCGGCGATAGGCAACACTCTGACTACGAATGGCCGGCATGTGTTCATACTGCGTGAGTCCGCCAATGTGCTGCATTTGTTCGTGCAGTACCCGCTCCTTCAACAGCACCTGCGCATCGGGATGCAGATGCTGCATCGCACAGCCTCCACACACGCTGGCATGGGCACAGGGCGGCTGTACCCTCTCGCTGGCCGACACCAGAATTTCCTGCGCACGCAGCTCGTCGTACTGCTTGTGGCGGGCGACATAGAGCGCCTTGACGGTCTCTCCGGTCAGTGCGCCGTCGACGAAGGCTATCTTGCCTTCGATACTGGCAATGCCGCGCCCATCGTGACTGAGGCGCTGAATCTGCAGCTCCATGGCATCAGTGGGCAGTTTGTTGCGGCGTCTTGCGTTCTTCATACGTTGTTCCTGGTGCTCATCTGCACATACATTGGCGGCACGCAGGGTCAGCATCAATGACACGGCGCATGAATTCGGAAAGGACGATCAGGCAAATACACCCGTTGAAAGATATCTGTCACCTCGGTCACAGCCGATCGCCACTATGACGGCATTGCGCAGCGACTTGCTCAGTTCCAGCGCTGCAAACACTGAACCTCCAGATGATACTCCGCAAAAGATACCTTCCTCTCTGGCGAGCGCACGCATGGTGTTCTCGGCATCCGCCTGATCGATGTCCATGATCTTGTCTACGCGTGACGCATCGAAAATGGAAGGCAGGTATTCCACCCCCCAGCGCCTGATCCCTGGAATGCGCGAGCCCTCCCGTGGCTGGAGACCGACGATGGCAATTGCAGGATTTTTTTCCTTCAGATAACGCGAAACGCCCATGATGGTGCCTGTTGTACCCATGGAACTGACGAAATGCGTAACAGTGCCGTTGGTATCACGCCAGATTTCGGGACCGGTGTGCAGGTAATGGGCATTGGGGTTGTCAGGATTGGCAAACTGATCCAGCACTTTGCCCCGCCCTTCCCGTGACATGCGCTGAGCCATGTCACGAGCGCCTTCCATGCCCTGTGCTTCCGTTACAAGAATCAGCTGAGCACCGTAGGCAGACATCGACGCCCGTCGCTCAGCAGACATGTTCTCTGGCATGATCAGGATGAGCCGGTAGCCCTTGACCGCGCACACCATGGCGAGGGCAATGCCGGTATTGCCACTGGTAGCCTCGATAAGGGTGTCACCCGGATGAATGTCGCCGCGCAATTCCGCCTGCAGAATCATGTTGTAGGCGGGACGGTCCTTGACGGAGCCGGCAGGATTGTTGCCTTCCAGTTTGACCAGAAGTGTATTGCTGGTGACTCCAGGCAAGCGGGCGAGTTTGACCAGCGGAGTGTTGCCTATCTGGGATTCGATCAGCGGGTAGGTAAAGGACATCAAGGCGTCTCACTCAAAATTTGGCGAGATTTTACCTTTAATTGCCATGGCCTGAAAGTAAGCTGCGGGGCTGCAGAATCATTCCCGGGGGCGCAGCGACTGGAACAGCTCTCGACTCGCGAGCGGCTTGTCTCCCAGCAAACGTTGCAAGGCGATTCGCGTCAGACGCATTGCGGCACGACCATGGGATTTTTCAGCAAATTCGCCGCTGCGCAGGGCACAGATTTCTGCGCCGCTGAACAGAGCGTGAGAGAGCGCATGCGCATCAGAATGAACCGCAAGACGCTCGAAACCTTCATCGGCCAGAAAGAGATAACGCCCCTCCTCCGTAATTGGCTCGCCTGACCGACAATCTTCGTGGAGATTGACTCCGTATCCGAGCGCCTCCAGGAGATCGAGCTCGAAACGTCGCAGCACTGCCATGACATCACGATCCGTGCTCAAGCCAATGATTGCCTGCTGGTAGGAGCGGTACAAATCTGCCTGGGGTTCGTGACTCATCAGCAATCGCACAAGCAATTCATTCAGATAGAGCCCACTGAACAAGCGTGTGCCGTGCAGACAGAAAGCCCCGTGACTGACTTCGATGGCGGTGAGATTCTTGAGTTCGTTGCGCCCCATCATGCTTACAAGCAGCGGCTGAAATGGTTGCAGCAGCGCTTTGTTGCGGGCGTTTGGTCGACGTGCCCCCTTTGCGACAGCTCGCACGCGCCCGAAGTCAAGACTGAAAAACTCCACCAGCAGGCTGGTGTTCTGAAAGGGCTGAGCATGCAGTACCCACGCAGGCTGCAATTCGATCCTGGCGATCATCGCTCTGCCCTCCGCAATCAGTCGATGTGATAACCAAGACTCTGCAAGGCGCGTTCGTCGTCAGCCCAACCGCTCTTGACCTTGACCCAGAGGTTCAACATGACCTTCGCGTCAAAGGCCTTTTCCATATCGACCCGCGCGGCGCTGCCAATCGTTTTCATACGCGCCCCCCGCGTGCCGATGATGATCTGCTTCTGACTTTCCTTGTCCACCAGCACCAGGCCGTGAATGTGCACAATCCCGTCCTGTATGGTGTATTTCTCTATTTCCACAGTAACTTCATAAGGCAATTCATCGCCCAGCTGTCGCGTTATCTTCTCGCGGATGATCTCGGCTGCCAGAAAACGCGAACTGCGATCGGTCACCTGATCGACGGGATACAGAAATGGGCCGGAAGGCAGATACTGCTCCACGCACTTCTCCACCACATCCAGATTGTGATTGGAGAGTACGGACAGCGGTATGATCTCAGCGAATTCACGCTTCTTTGCCATCCGTTCAATATGCGGAAGAAGTCGTCCAGGCGAGTCCAGCAGATCACACTTGTTGATAAGGAGAAGAACAGGCACCTTCACCTTCTGCAGAGCCTCGAGCACCATTTCATCTTCTTCGTTGAAGACCAGTCTCTCGACAACAAAAAGCACTACATCCACCCCATCCAGTGCACTGGTCGCTGTGTTGTTCATGACTCGATTGATCGCTTTTTTCTGACTCTTGTGAATGCCTGGCGTGTCCACGTAGACAAACTGCAGAGAACCCACAGTCTTGATGCCAAGAATGCGATGTCGCGTTGTCTGAGGCTTGCGCGAAGTAATGCTGATCTTCTGTTCGAGGAGATGATTGAGCAACGTGGATTTGCCGACGTTGGGGCGGCCCACGATGGCGATGAAGCCACAGCGCTCCTGATTCTGAGTTTCTTCCTGCATTGTCATAAGCGGATCTTCATGGGTGGAGAGTTTCATGACTCGATGGCCCGCAGTGCCTGTCCGGCAGCATCCTGCTCTGCGAGCCTGCGGTTGCGACCTTTGCCTGTCGTCGCGTCCGGCAATAGTGTGACATGGCAGGACACGACGAATATCTGCTCGTGATCAGTGCCTTCCACTGTCACGACTTCGTACCGGGGCACAGGTAACGCGCGGGCCTGCAGCGTCTCCTGCAGCTGGGTTTTGGCGTCCTTGTGCAGCTCGGAGCTGATATGTTTGAGAAACTGTCCATCAAACAAGCGGAGCACGCATGCGCGGCATGCGTCCAGGCCACCGTCGCTGTAAATGGCTCCAAGTACCGCTTCCAATGCATCAGCCAGAATCGATGCACGCTGACGCCCCCCGGATTTGAGCTCGCCCGGTCCGAGGATCAGCAGCTCTCCGATCCCCAGGCGCGTGGCGATGTCGGCAAGACTCTGCTGATTCACAAGACCGGCGCGCATGCGGCTAAGCTCCCCTTCCGGAGCCAAAGGAAAGCGCAGGGACAGCTCTTCAGCGATAAGAAACCCGAGTACTGAGTCGCCAAGAAACTCCAGACGCTCGTTGTTCAGGCTATTGGCGCTGCGATGGGTCAACGCCTGTTCGGCAAGCGCAGCGTCCTTGAACTGATAGGCGACGCCTTTCTCGAGGTGTCGAAGCGGCGCCATCATTTATTCGATTCGATCGTCAAAGCTGATGATGACATCAATATTGGCCACCAGAGGGACGCGGCGTTCGTACTCGATGACAAGAACGGGTTCAGCGTTCTCCCGCTCCAGCGTGACGCTGTTGAGGTTGAAGTCGCGTACATTGTTGATACGCAGACCATTGGCAATCTCTTCGCGAATCTCGCCCTGCGTGAGGGCGGCTGCTCGACCATCAGCGATGAGGTCTTTTGCGACACCTTTCACGAAATTATGGTCAAGATATACCGGCAGTATCTTCAGCCCGAATGTCAGTCCGCTGACAAGCAGGACGAGCATCATCAGCAGGCCGAATTTCGAAAATCCACGCTGCAGATCCGGCATGGGCAGGGACAGATTCTTCATGGCACTCTCCTGAAAAGCGGCGATCCCGACGCAGCGTGTATCCCCTGTGTTTGACCCGGAACATTATAGAGTCGAAGCACTGCCGAACCGCGACACAGTGCGCGTTTCAGAGAATCAATCCATTGCGGCTAAAGGAAGGCAAGCGCCATCCAGCCTCTTTGTGCATCCACACGGCAAAGGCCTTGCCCACGATGTTGCCTTCAGGCACTGCGCCCCAGACCCGGCTGTCTGCACTATTGTCTCGATTGTCACCCATCATGAAGTAATGCCCTTCCGGAACGACCCAGACTGTCCGTCCGCCATCGCGCGATGGAGCATTCATGATTTGGGTTTCATGATCCACCTCACCCAGCTTTTCGGTGAGCAGAATTCCGCTCTGCATCATGCCATTGGGCATCTCGATTTCAACCTGGTCAATCGGCTCGGAGAGTACACGTTCGTCATTGATGTAGAGCACTTTGTCTTCATAGCGAACGGTATCCCCTGGCAAACCAACTACTCGTTTGATGAAGTAGCGGCTGTCGTGCGGCGGAATGAACACCATCACTTCGCCTCGCTTAGGTTCATTCATGGCAACGATCTTGGTTCCGACCACGGGCAGGCGCAGTCCGTAGGTGAATTTGTTCACCAGGATGAAGTCGCCCACTTCCAGGGTCGGAATCATGGAGCCGGACGGAATTTGAAACGGTTCCACAAGAAAGGAGCGCAGGACCAATACGATCAGCAACACTGGGAAAAAAGACTTGGCATACTCGACGACCACCGGCTCCTGCTTGGCAACGGCAATGGCATTTGCGAGCGCCTCACTGGGGGGGTGCTGAACCGCCTTGAGTTTCTCGACCGCCTGCCGGCGGGGCTCTGCATTGACCATGCGATCAAACAGGGCAACAGCGCCAGTGAGCAACACCAGCACCAGCAACACCAGCGAAAAATCGATATCCATCAGCTATCCACCTTGAGCACGGCCAGGAATGCCTCCTGGGGTACTTCGATATTGCCCACCTGCTTCATGCGCTTCTTGCCGGCTTTCTGTTTTTCGAGCAGCTTTTTCTTGCGGGACACATCCCCGCCATAACATTTGGCAGTCACATTCTTGCGCAGTGCCTTGACGGTCTGACGCGCGATGATCTGCCCACCGATGGCTGCCTGAATGGCCACATCATACATTTGGCGAGGAATCAGTTCCTTCATTTTCTCCACAAGCAAACGCCCTTTATGGTGTGCCTGATCACGATGCACGATCAGCGCGAGCGCATCCACGCGGTCGCCATTGATGAGCACGTCCAAACGAACGAGATTGGCCGGCTCGAAGCGGATGAAATGATAATCCAGCGATGCATAGCCACGGCTGGCCGATTTGAGCTTGTCGAAGAAGTCCAGCACCACTTCGTTCATGGGAAGCTCGTAACGAAGGGATACCTGGCGACCGATGAATTGCATGTCACGTTGAACGCCACGACGAGAGATGCACAGATTGATGATGTTGCCGAGGTATTCATGCGGCACGAGGATACTGGCCAGCACGATTGGCTCGCGCATTTCGTCGATCGACGTAATGGCAGGCAGTGCCGAGGGGCTGTCAACACGCACGGTCTTGCCATTGGTGAGCAGCACTTCGTAGACCACCGTTGGGGCTGTGGTGATAAGCGAGAGGTCATACTCGCGCTCCAGGCGCTCCTGAATGATCTCCATGTGCAGCATGCCGAGGAAGCCGCACCGGAATCCGAAGCCCAGGGCGTCTGAGCTTTCCGGCTCGTAGTAGAGCGAGGCATCGTTCAGCGTCAGCTTTTCAAGCGCGTCGCGGAAATTCTCGAAATCGTCGGAAGATACAGGAAACAGGCCGGCATAGACCTGCGGTTGAATCTTCTTGAAACCTGCCAGAGCCGCCACGTCGGATGTGGAGGCATGCGTCAGGGTATCCCCTACGGGTGCGCCCTGGATTTCCTTGATGCCAGCTACAACGAACCCTACTTCGCCGGCGCGCAGGATATCGGTTTCGTGACGCTTCGGGGTAAACACCCCGACGCCATCCACCAGATGAGACTTGCCGATGGTCTTGGCGATGATCTTGTCACCCTTGCGCAATGTACCCTGCTTGACGCGGACCAGTGACACCACGCCCAGGTAGTTGTCGAACCACGAATCGATGATCAGCGCCTGCAGCGGCGCTTCCGTATCTCCCTGTGGGGGAGGAACCAGGCGTACGAGTTCTTCCAGGATATCGATGATGCCCATGCCGGTTTTGGCACTGGCGCACACCGCCTGGGATGCATCAATACCAATGATCTCTTCGATTTCCTGACGCACTTTCTCGGGTTCAGCCTGCGGCAGGTCCATCTTGTTGAGCACCGGAATCACTTCCAATCCCTGCTCGATAGCGGTGTAGCAGGTCGCGACGGACTGAGCTTCGACACCTTGACCTGCATCCACGACCAGCAACGCACCTTCACACGCGGCCAGCGAGCGTGACACTTCATAGGTGAAGTCAACATGCCCGGGCGTATCAATGAAATTCAGCTGGTAGCGACGACCGTCCTTGCTGTCGTAATACAGCGTGACGCTCTGCGCCTTGATCGTGATGCCGCGTTCACGCTCGATATCGAGAGAATCAAGCACCTGCTCGTTCATCTCACGTTCCTCCAGGCCGCCACAGGTCTGGATGAAGCGATCTGCCAGGGTGGATTTGCCATGGTCGATGTGCGCGATGATGGAAAAATTGCGGATGTGGCTTAAATCACTCACAGGATAGGATCACAAAGTCGAAAATTAATGGGAGAGGGACGAGGCATGTCAGGCACGAACAAAACAAGAGCACGCCCCACCTCGTTTTCAAGGCGGCAAGTCTACAGTATCAGGTTGGGGCTGTCAGTGAATTTCTGGCGGAATATCAGTGGGCTGCAATCGTCGATGTGCCTTGAGAACATTGTGCTGAAAGGTGGCACTGCGCGACAGGCAATGCCACCTTGCAGGATCATTCGAGCTCCAGCACCAGGGTAGTGCCACGCCCTTCGCGCACGATTCGCACCGGAACGAAACCGGTAGCAGGCAGCTGCTCGGCGGCAGCACTGAAGGCACCAATGTCCGGGACCGGCATGCGATTGAGCTCGACAATCACATCTCCTTCCTCAAGCCCCGCCTTTGCTGCAGGGCCATCCTGCAACTCTTCGATCCGCACCCCCTGAACACCGGATACGTCGCGAGCTTCTTGACTCAATTCGCTGATGGTAAGACCAAGGCTGTTGGCTGGCGGAGGCTCCACTGGCGCATTCGAAGAAGCTATACCGCTGCCGGGCAATGCCCCGACCACCACATCCAGTGCAATGGTCTCTCCGTTGCGCATGATCGTCAGTTCCGCGCTTGTTCCAGGCCGCACCTGACCAACATAGAATGGCAGCATGGAGGACGATTCAATTTCTCTGCCATTGAATGCCATGATGATGTCGTCATTCAACACGCCAGCAGTCTCGGCGGGACTGCCAGGTTGCACTTCGTCAACAAAGGCGCCCATAGGACGCTCCATGTAGAACGCTTCCGCCAGCGCAAAATCGACGTCCTTGATCAAAACGCCCAGCAATCCCCGACTGACAGCACCGGTGTCGCGAAGCTGCTCCACCACATTCAACGCCACATTGCTCGGTATGGCGAAAGAGATGCCGTTGGATCCGCCGGTACTGCTCAGAATCTGCGAATTGATGCCGATCACTTTGCCTTCAAGATTGAAAAGCGGTCCACCCGAATTGCCTTGATTGATTGCCACATCCGTTTGAATAAAGGAGACATAGTTTGTTTGATTGCCTGGAACAGCCCGGCCTTTTGCGCTGACGATGCCAGCTGCCGCCGAGAATTCCAGACCGAATGGCGAGCCTATTGCAAGAACCCATTCGCCTACGCGCACAGCCTCTGAATCCCCGAATTCCACGGTAGGAAGGTTCTCGGCCTCTATCTTGATCAGAGCCACGTCAGACAACTCGTCTGTCCCTATAATGCGGGCCTGAAACACCCGCCGGTCATTCAGGGTCACAGTAATCTGATCAGCACCGTTTACTACGTGGTGATTGGTGATGACATAGCCATCTTCGGACATGATGAAGCCCGATCCCACGCCGCCTCGGGGTCGTGTCTGCTGCTCCTCCAACTCCGGGGGCAAGGGCTCATCAGGGCTCAGCCGGCGCAGCAGCTCTTCGATGTCGCCCCGCTCATCCCGCGATGAGGTCACTTGCTGCATGGTCGCAATATTGACAATAGCGGGCCCGTTCTGCTCGACCAAGGCGGCAAAGTCAGGCAATTCCGCTGCGTACAATGACGCAGACTGCAGGGAAAGTACCGCTGAGAGCACCAGAGCGCCCCACATGGCAAGCTTTGCTTTATGAACAGGTGAACCCATATTTTCTCTCCAATGCAAATTGTTCGGCAATTGCCGAAGACCCAGCAATGTGTCAACGATGCCGTAAAGTACAGGGCGATTGTCGGAGGGGCAAGCGCTGAATTGCAACAACGCGGGAGGACTGACTCAAAGGCTTTCTTTTAGAACAGAGGACAGCGGAGAGTTGCTGCTGTCCTCCATATTGCTAGTTCTCGATTTGATTGACCTGCCGGATCAGTTGCGAATCCTGCAGAATATTGAATCCTGGATTAGCCGCGGCATCTTCGCGATACTGAATGGAGACGCCGCGAATGTATTCATTGAGACGTTGCTGCGCATCGGCATCGAAACCTGTATCGCCAGCAAGTTCCGTTGGTGTGATTGCCAGAGCCTGAGAATTATCCTCAACTGGAGCAGAAGGACGTTGCGCCATGCTGCTTTCCGGAATGCTTTGGTCAACAAATGTCTGCAAGCCGACGAAAACGGCCAGAGCAACCGAAGCGGCGATCGCAATACGACCTGCAGCCTGGAACCAGGTGTTGCGCGCCACATCAGACGTCGACGACTTTATCCCACCATACGGCGTTTCTGTAGCCAATGCCTCCAGCATGGAAAGAGTTCCAGCAGCAGACACAGGCCGCACGACCTCTTTATGGAGAAGGGATCGCGTAAGGTTATACCGGTCCCAGGTCTGGGCTATCTCAGGGTGACTCGGCATTTCCTTCAACAACCGGCGCAGCTCCAGCTCAGTCGATTCATTATCCATCAAGGCGGATAGTGATTCGGCAAACTCGCGGCCCTGACTGTTTTCCTTGCTCATGCACTACCTCTGTGGACTTGGACTACCTTGCCGGCAGTCAGATCAATGAGTCTCATGGAGGAGACTCAGCTCAACAAACACGGGGGCTACTCCGGCTGCAAGGCTGGTATTGCCGCTCTTGGCCAATTTGACAACAGGTGTTGCACTTCGTTCCATGAACTAATGCATCAAGCCGCGGATTTTTTTATCTATAGCTTCCCGCGCCCTGAAGATTCTCGAACGGACTGTGCCAACTGGACAATCCATGATCTCCGTGATGTCTTCGTAACTCAGTCCGGAAAACTCACGGAGGGTGAAAGCCGTGCGCAAATCCTCCGGCAGTTCGTCGATCGCCTGATAGATCAACTTCTCCAGGTGTTCCTTCTCAAGGATTCCCTCAGGCGAATCTGTGTCACGCAATGCCGTGGTGTCTTCGACCAACTCGGCATCATCCAGATCAAAGTCAGTTGACGGTGGGCGCCGGCCACGAGAGACCAGGTGATTTTTCGCTGTGTTGACGGCAATCCGGTACAGCCATGTGTAGAAAGCACTGTCGCCTCGGAACAGATTCAGCGCGCGATAAGCCTTGATGAAGGCTTCCTGTGTGACATCTTCCACTTCGTGAGGGTCTTTGACGAAACGGGAGATCAGTGCAGCTACTTTGTGCTGATAGCGCAGGACCAGCAGATTGAACGCTGCCTGATTGCCATTGAGTACTCTCTCAACCAGCTGTTGATCTGTGTCTTTGTTCACAAGCTCCGCCCCCTGGCGGAAGAACTGCTCCGCGAGGTTACGGGAAGCAGCAACGATCTCTCAGCCAATTGACTGCGGATGAATCTGTGGAAGGCGCGCGATGCGTATACGCTTTGCCAGATTCTGAAGCGGCTGCGTGCCATTGGCGCTTGGCGTCTGCATGATTGTAATATAAGTCGCTCACGACATCGGACGACAATGCAGCCACTTGCTCCACTCCGAAGGCATTTATCACTGTGACCATGAGCCCCAACAATAACACATCTGTTTACGACTACGACATTCTCGTCATTGGCAGCGGTGCTGCGGGATTGACACTGGCATTGAAGACAGCAGATTTCGCTAAAGTGGCTGTTATCAGCAAGGGCGAACTCAGTCAAGGCGCTACCTTCTGGGCACAGGGCGGAATTGCTGCCGTGCTGGATGACAACGATAGTATCGACGCGCACATTGCCGATACGCTGGATTCTGGAGCTGGACTTTGCCACAAAGACATGGTGTCCCATGTTGTGGAAAACAGCAGCGAATGTGTGAAGTGGCTGGTGGAACAGGGAGTCCCCTTCACAACAGTAGATCCCCACGACGCAAAAGCGGGCGCAGCACGAGAGCCACTTCAACCCGACAACCTCGCTCCGCTGCACCTCACTCAGGAAGGAGGCCACAGCCACCGCCGCATCATTCACGCCACGGATGCCACCGGACGTGCGGTATTTGAAACACTTGCAGCAAAAGCCAGAGAACACCGCAACATTGATTTGATTGAAAACTGCATTGCAATTGATCTGATCACGCATTCAAAACTGGGCCTGGCGGGCAACCAGTGCGCAGGCGCCTACATTTTCAACACGCAGACCGGCACCGTCAACGTGTTCAAAGCACGTTTTGTCGTGCTGGCCACGGGCGGGGCCAGCAAGGCCTATCTTTTCACTACAAATCCCGACGGGGCCACGGGAGACGGCATCGCGATGGCTTGGCGTGCCGGGTGTCGAGTAGCCAACATGGAATTCAACCAGTTTCATCCAACTTGTCTCTACCACCCGCATGCCAAGTCCTTCCTCATTACAGAAGCGTTGCGCGGAGAGGGAGCATTGCTGGAACTGCCGGACGGCACGCGCTTCATGAGCAAGTTTGACGAACGTGGCGAGCTCGCACCACGGGATATCGTGGCACGTGCAATCGATCACGAAATGAAAAGATTGGGATGCGACTGCGTATTTCTCAATATTTCTCACAAGGCACCGGAATTCATCAAGGAGCATTTTCCAACCATTTATTCCAAATGCCTGAAGTTTGGCATCGACATTACCCGCGATCGCATTCCAGTCGTTCCTGCTGCGCACTACACCTGCGGTGGCGTAATGGTCGACAGGAAAAGTCGCACCGATCTCCCCAATCTCTACGCAATCGGCGAGACCAGTTTTACTGGACTGCATGGCGCCAATCGCATGGCAAGCAATTCCCTGCTTGAATGCTTTGTTCTGGCGTTCAGCGCCAGCGACGACATTCGAGAGAAATTTTCCAGCACTCCTTCTACCGCTCACATCCCTGCATGGGATGACAGCCTGGTGACGCGCTCAAGTGAGGAAATCATCGTTGCCCACAACTGGGATGAACTGCGCAGATTCATGTGGGCCTACGTCGGGATTGTTCGCAAGGACGAGCGACTGCAGCGCGCTCGCAGAAGGCTCCAACTACTGGAGCAGGAAACCACGGATTACTACAAACATTATATTGTCAGCAAAGACTTGCTGGAGCTTCGCAATCTGGTGCTGGTATCGGGCCTCATAGTTGAAAGTGCGCTTGCGCGAAAAGAAAGTCGCGGACTTCATTTCTCACTGGACTATCCGGAAACGCTGTCCGAGGGGAAGGACACTGTTCTTGTGCCGGAAAATTGTGTCCATGTACCAGTGACCAGCCCCTGAATTCAGACTCCCGCAGCCGGCAATGGAAAGTGATACCACCGAAGCACCGTTCGCAATTGTCGACGTGAAGCACTTGAAGCACAGTCTGGCAGGATGACAAGTCTGATGCGGGTGCTTTCCGGACAATCGTCCTGACCAACCTTGAACTCCAAAATCTGCAACCAGGATGAGCAATGGAACTGCTCCCTCAAAGTTGCGGATGTTGCCTGTTCGTCGTAAACAACGAACCACTCGTCGCCCATCAGAACCAATGCGCGCGGAAATTGCGAAGGGTTTTTCAGAGAGTGCGCACAGACCCCAATCGGCACTATCAGGAGAATGGCAAGCGGAGTATCCAATGCGAGCAGCAACATCGCGGTCAACGCCAGAAGCAGTTGTCCCAGCTGCAATACGAACAGGATTCTTGAGGCCCGCAGGTCAATTCGCAGAGCCATGGCCGCGCAGCCGTATCTGATCAACGAGGCTCTGCAAGCCTGCATCCCGTGCAGGCTCGCGCAATACAAGCCAGGAAAACAGATCCTGATCCTCTTCTTCAAGCAAGCGTTCATAGAGATTCTGCTGCTCTGCCGCGAGGACAGGCAATACAGACTCTACAAACGGCAGCAACAATAGATCCAGTTCACGCATACCTCGCCTGCTGTGCCACGCAAGTTTCTTGTACTCAATTTCTGTTAACATGTGCCCACTCGAAGTGCGTCTTTGACACCTTCATGATAACTCAATTCTGGCAACTTAACCGGGCACCACACATGGCAAGCACTCTCACTGACTTGAACAACTTCGACCTTCTCGCAGTCACAGGCGAAGATGCTGCGAAGTTTCTGCAGGGTCAGCTGACCTGCGACATAGACAAAGTTTCGCAGACACAGAGCGTTCAAGGGGCATATTGTGATATCAACGGCCGCGTTATTGCAGACATGCGCGTGCTTGCTTCAGAAAGTGGTTATCTTCTTTTGAGCGCGCGTGGCATGGGGTATTCGCTCAAGAAGATACTGGAAAAATACGTTGTGTTTTCAAAGGCCAGCATCAGTTCGCTAACCTCCTCGTGGGAGCGCTACGGCGTTTATGGTCCGGCAGCGACTCAGACTATTCGAGATCTATTTGCTGCAGTACCGGAGCAGCCACATGAAGTACTGAGCAGATCGGACGCCATCGTCATTCGATTGCCCGATACCCAACCGCGCTATGAAATACTCATGAGCGCGGCCAACGACGAATTGCGCGACCAACTTGAAGAGCTCGGCATTACTGACGACCTTGAGGAATGGGAACTTGCTGAAATTCGGCAGGGGATCGTACATATCACACCAGACACTCAGGACAGCTATACACCGCAGCTCTTGAATTATGATGTCACAGGAGTGATTGACTTCAAGAAAGGGTGTTTCCCGGGACAGGAAATTGTGGCTCGCATGCATTACCGAGCTCCGGCCAAGAAACGGCTATACCGGGCAAGCGTCGTGGGAATGCGTGTTTCCGCAGACTCCATGGTTATGGCTGGCGGTGAAAGTATCGGTGAGATCATCAGCGTCGCCATGAGCGAAGCCGGCAACTATGAAATGCTGGTCATCCTGCCTTGCGATCTCGTGGATCAAAAATCCGCTCTCGAATTGCGCAATGCTGGCGGTGACGTTGGCGAAAGCCGTGCGCACAAGGCAATGCTCCAGATTCTGGACTTGCCCAAACAATCCAGCTGATCCAGGACAAGCCTTGTTTCAGGAACTGCAAGAGAGCATGGAACACCCGGCTTTATGGCGAGCCCAATCGGGACGTTTCTTGTAAAATCGCGCAAACCTTGGATTCTCTTCGTAAGGTTTCTGCAAGGCTTCATGCAGTTCGTGCAGCATGCTGAAGTCTCCTTCAGCCATCCTTTCGATCGCCTCCTGGGTCAAATAGTTGCGCAACAGGAAGCAGGGGTTGAGGGCATCCATGCGCAATTTTCGAGCGTCCTTGTCCGGCGCCTGACTTTCAAGGCGTTGCGAATATGCGGACGCCCAGTTATTGACGCTCTGTCGCTGCAACGCATCGAATGCCTGCACGTCGTAGAGTGCATCCTCCACTATATCGGCAAGAGTGATGTCATTTCGTCGATGCTCGTAGCCAGCCAACCGCCGGAAAAAGATCGTCATGTCGGTTTCGCGCTCTGTCAGTATCTGCATCAAGCCTGCAATCAGTGCGTCGTCCTCCTCCACTGACAAAGGCTCCAAGCCAATCTTGGCCAGCATCATGTCGCGCCACATTTGTTCATAATGCGTCGCAAACCGCACTAACTCTTTCTCCAGCGCTTCCTTGTCTCCGATGACAGGCAACAGCGCATTGGCAAGCTGATACAGATTCCATTGCACAATTTCTGGCTGTCGACCGAATGCATAGCGATGCATGGTGGCGTCAGTGGTGTTGGGCGTCCAGGAGGGATCAAAATGGTCAAGCCATCCATAGGGACCGTAGTCAATGGTCAGCCCGAGAATCGACATATTGTCGGTATTCAACACTCCATGGACAAAGCCAGTTCGCATCCAGCCCAGCAGCATCGTGAGGGTGATTTGGCATATCTGTGCAAACCAAGCGATATACAGATTCTGCCTGTCGATCTCACCCGCCTTGTGACGCGCGTGCAAATCTGGAAAATCAGAGGCTATCGTGAAGTCCATCAGTTGCTGCAGCAACTGCAACTCACCTTTCATTGCGCATAATTGAAAGTGCCCAAAGCGCGTAAACGACGGCGCCACACGACACACTATGGCACCCGGCTCCTCTGCGGCATTTCCATCATAAAACATGTCGCGCAACACAGAATCTCCCGTAGTCACAAGACTCAATGCGCGCGTGCTAGGGATCCCTAGAAAATGCATGGCTTCACTGCATAGAAATTCGCGGACAGATGAACGCAATACCGCCCTGCCATCTGCTCCACGCGAGTAAGGCGTTGGCCCTGCGCCTTTCAACTGCAGGTTTTGTGTGTCGACTGAAGCTTTTCCCGACTCGCCAAGATTGATAGCCCTGCCATCTCCAAGCTGACCCGCCCAGTGACCGAACTGATGTCCACCATAGCGCGTGGCATATGGCTTGCTGCCCGGCAGAAGTTCGTTGCCCGCCATGCACCGCAGAAAGTGCTCACTGCTGCAAAACTCCCGGGAAAATCCGAGGATCTTGGCTACGCTGGCTGAAAGCAGCAGCAGCTGCGGATCGGAAACCATTGTTGGACTCACCAGGGAGTGCAGCACTCCGCCGACATGTCTGGAATAGTTTTGTGTTTCTGAATCCGCTGCAAACGTGTCAAGCCATCGCGAATGCAGACTCAGAGATTCAATATGTTCAAGTGACATGGCCTACCCAACGGCCTGCCAGCATGATGGCACACCACAAGAAAAGAGAGACGCCAGCTGCTGTGCGTGCCTGAATCGGCAGAATAGTGGCGTCATGAGCGCGAAGAATGGCTGGCATAGCTCGAAAATGAAAGTAGGCGATGTTGAGTCCGGCAAGCAGCAAGAGCCCCATCTTGATCTGAAAAGCCGGGTTTGCTGCATGCGCGCTCGCCCGCGTAATGAACATGGCAAGCCCAGAGATATTGGCGACGACAAACGCCCCGGCGGCCCAAGGTACCAGCTGGCTTACCATACTACTGGGAGAGTAAGCGCGTCCGGCCAAGCCCAAGACCCGCAGATCCACCATCAGAATGGCTCCGAGCAGAAAGGTGATACTCAGAACATGGAGAGACTCCATCGCGGGGAACCAGGCTGTCGCGCCGATCTCGCCTGCCAGCGGCAGATATTCCAGAGACAACCAGAACTCGTTGAGCACTAAGCTTCTCCTGGCCAGAACAGGTATTCAACGTAAGCGATCCAGCGACCAGCCAGAACCACACCAATCCAAAGCAGCAATGACAAGAAAGCGAGGCCTTTACGGAGCCATTGGTGTGGTCGGGCGGCGCTCGGGAGATGCGGCTCTCGCAGTACCAGTCGATAGAGCGCAACAGTTACGATAACCGCAAGCAAGAGCAAGGCGAATTTGATCTGAAACACGGGATTGGAAAAATAGCGACTGGGCCTGGCCAATACGAACCAGATACCCGAACTGAAAGCACCTAGCAATCCGCACCATGTCCAAGCCTGCAGGCGACCAAGCATTTCGTCCAATTTTTGTGCAGGAATCGCCCAC
>CAISYX010000264.1 GCA_903889815.1 uncultured Gammaproteobacteria bacterium | reverse complement strand
GTGATGGATTGCGCTAGAACAGTGCCGCTTTGCGCCACCAGGCAGGCTGAGATTGCCAGCGCGGCGAGACTGGCGCGCATCAGTAGTCGATTCCCTTCTGCACGCGCACGCCGTTGTTGAACGCGTGTTTGGTATCCTGCACCTCGCTGACGGTGTCAGCCAGCGCAATGAGCGCGTCACTGGCATTGCGGCCGGTGACGATCACATGTTGCTGTGGCGGACGCCCCTGCAATGCGGCGATCACTTCAGCAGCGTCCAGATACCCGTAGGTCAGCATGTAGGTCAGTTCGTCCAGCAGTACCACCTGCACCTCAGGGTTGCGCAGCAATGTGGCGGCATGTACCCATGTGGCACGCGCCGCGGCAATGTCCTTCTCACGGTCCTGGGTCTCCCAGGTAAATCCGGTGTTCATGACATGGAATTCCACCAGGGGATGATTGTGGAACAACAGATGTTCCCCGCACTCCCACTGCCCCTTGATGAACTGCACGACGCCGCAGCGCAGGCCATGGCCGACGCTGCGTGCCAGCATGCCGAAGGCTGACGAACTCTTGCCCTTGCCGTTGCCGGTCAGCACCAGCAAAAGGCCCTTGTCCACAGTGGCGGCTGCGATGCGCGCATCCACCAGCGCCTTCTTGCGTTGCATGGCACGCTTGTGCCTTGCGTTGCGATCTGCATTCGAATCCATGCGTGTGTGTCCCGTCAGTAGTTGAAGCGGATGCCGACATGGCCTGCGCGGCCGCCGACGTTGTAACCCAGCACTTCCTCGTAGTCTGCATCCGCGGCGTTCTCCAGCCGCGCATAAACTTCCAGCCCCTGCAGCAGGGTATAGCGTGCCGAGAGATCCACCACCGCGTAATCATCCAGCGCGATGGGAGTGCCGTTGAGAGAGTCTACCGTGTCGAGGGACTGGCGGTAGAAGCCGGCCAGCTGCAAGCGTTCGTCGCGGCTGGCCCAGGCCAGGCCCAGATTCGCCATGTCTTCCGGGCGGCGCAGGCGCTGTCCGCCCTGGGGCTGTCGCGTGCGGTTCCAGGTGTAGTTGGCTTCCACCAGCCACTGCTGCGCCAGCGGTATTCGGGCGGCCAGCTCCAGGCCGTCG
This sequence comes from uncultured Gammaproteobacteria bacterium, assembly GCA_903889815.1. Lineage (GTDB taxonomy): Bacteria > Pseudomonadota > Gammaproteobacteria > Pseudomonadales > Pseudohongiellaceae > UBA5078. The sequence continues at coordinate 9,260 of CAISYX010000264.1, read as the reverse complement.
GAATCACTCTCGCCGATGTCCTGCAGGTAGCCACTGTAGCCGGCCAGGTCGAAATAGATGGCGTCCTCGATCTGCTGATCGAAATACACGGCTTCCAGCTCTACGCCCGCAACGTTGCGGTATTCCACAGCCAGCTCATAGCCCGCGCTGAGTTCTTCGCTCAGCACCGCGGAGGAGGCCGGCGCCGAGGCGAAAGGCCCGCTGTTGTAGGCGAATTCATAGGGGCTGGGGGCGCGGAAGCCCGTGCCGACACTGCCGCGCAGTTTTATCTCGCTGGCGTCCGCCAGCGCGAAGAGGCGAGCGGCACTGATGCGCGCACTGGTGTGCCGGCCGAAGTCATCGTTGTCATCGCGGCGCACGCCCGCTGTGATGAACAGCGTGTCCGAGAAACGGCTGAGGTACTCCAGGTACACGCCGGTCTGCGTGCGCGTGTCGCCGTTGTTGTCCTCTTCCTCCACGTCTGCGCCGTACACCAGCTGGAAGCTGTCGAAGGCTGTCAGGGTACCGATGTACTCCACGCGCTCCAGTTCCCCTGTGGATGCATAGGAGGAGCGGCCCAGCGCGAAATTCTCGCGCTCTGTCCGGGTGTTGCCCAGGGCCAGCGACTGCGTGCCCCATTCGGCCGTGTATTCGGCCGAGAGTCGCGACGCCTCTTGCTCGAAGGCGGCATCGCAGTCATGGATGGTGGAGAAATCCGCTGGGTGAAAGCAGCTGTCATAGGCGGAGTCGCCGGCAACATCGCGCAGCACCAGCTCAATGCGCAGTGCTTCGGCGGCCTGCAGGCCGAAGCGGCCATGCAGAGAGGTGTTGTCATAGCCATCGCTGTCCCGCAGCAGCGTATCTGCCTTGCGCGTATTGAACCCTTCGGTGCGGAAATCTGCAGCGGATACGAAGAAGTCACCCATCGCGTTGCCGGCACTCATATTGGCTGTGTACTGGCGAGTGCCAAATGCGCCCGTCATCGCATCAGCATGTGCGCGCAGATCGGTGCTGCTCTGGCGCGTGCTGATGCTGACAACGCCACCGGCATCCGCGCCGTAGTGCAGGCCCTGCGGCCCGCGCAGTATTTCGATGCGCTCGATGCCGCTGCTGAGCAGGTGCTCCAGCTGGGGCTGCACCTGGGTAACGCTGGGGTCAGACAGCTTCATGCCATCAAGCAGCGTGAGCGTGCGGAAGCCCTCTTCGCCACGTATGCGCAGATTGCTGATCTGCCCGGCACCGCCAGAGTTGCCCACGCTGACAGAGGGCATGGCGCGCAGGATGTCGAGCAGAGAACTGCTGCCGCGCGCCGCGATTTCGTCAGCTGTCATCACAGATACAGAGGTGCCGATCTGCCGCAATGGCGTTTCGATACGGCTCGAGGTGATGACGATTTCCTGCGGAGTGGCTTCCTGTGCAAGCACAGAGCTGAAAGGAGATAACGTGGCACCTGTGGTACAGGCCAGAGCCACGAGAATACGGTGTTTCATGGGCAATCCTCAATGAAAAAAGTTTCATGAGGGAGGGGGAGCGGAAGGAAAAAATCGATGCCGGACGGAATCCGGGCGACTGAACCGACCACCGATGGAGCCCTCCGCTTCATCTGCGTAGCATTGTCTGGCTGGTATCGGGCTCATGAGACAGGTGGCAACACCTGTGGATCATTACCGTTGCGGGGGCAGCGCTGGAGTCTAACCAGCTTCCCATTCAAGTCGTCCGCCAGAGAGCAGCAGAAAACACCAGAACAATTGTTGAGTATCGTTGATGGGTCAGAGACGCGGACCAACAATGCGCGCAAGTCTACGCACCGGCCCCCTGCCGCGTCAATCGTGCAGGCAGCGCGTAACTTACACAGCCTCTGATTGAATCTTGCATTTCTGCAACTTGGTGCGAATGGCAGCCACAACAGAATCCTTGTCCAGTCCCACTGACGCAAGCATGTCCGGCACTTTGCCATGGCTGAGGAAACTGTCGGGCAGCCCGAGGTTCAGTACGGGCACACGATAGTCTTCGCGCAGCAGATATTCATTTACGGCTGAACCAGCGCCACCCATCAGGGCATGTTCTTCCAGAGTGACCAGCAGATGATGGCGGGTGGCCATCTCGCCAATCATGTCTTCATCCAGCGGTTTCACGAAACGCATGTCGATGACCGTGGCATCCAGCACTTCGGCTGCCGCCATTGCGCTGGTGACGAGGCTGCCAAAAGCCAGTATCGCAACGGTATGTCCGCGCCGTCGTTGCAGGCCTTTGCCGATGGGCAGGGCCTGCATCGTCTTGCTGATGGCAGCGCCCGGCCCTTTGCCCCGCGGGTAACGCAGAGCCGCCGGACCTTTGTGCAGGTATCCCGTGTAGAGCATCTGCCGGGCTTCGTTCTCATTGCTCGGCGCCATGATCACCATGTGAGGAATGCAGCGCAGGAACGCCAGATCGAAACTGCCTGCATGGGTGGGGCCGTCTTCGCCCACCAGCCCCGCACGATCAATGGCGAACAACACATCAAGATTCTGCAGTGCCACATCGTGAATGAGCTGGTCGTAGCCGCGCTGCAGAAACGTCGAGTAGATGGCGACAACCGGTTTGAGTCCGTCACAGGCCATGCCCGCAGCCAGCGTGACAGCATGTTGTTCAGCAATTGCCACATCGTGAAACTGCCCGGGAAACTGCTCGGCAAACCCGTCCATGCCGGAGCCGGTGCTCATGGCCGGCGTGATGGCGGCCAGCAGTGGGTCTGCGGCCGCCATGTCGCACAGCCATTCGCCAAAGACAGCAGAATAACTCGGTGTTTCCATCTTGCGCACGGCGGGGGAAGCCTTCTTGGGCTCGATCTTGTTCATGGCATGCATTCCGAACGGATCGTTCTCGGAAGCCGTATAGCCTTTGCCTTTCTGGGTCACGATGTGCAGCAGCTGGGGGCCGCGCAGCTGTTTTATATTGGTGAGGATATCGATCAGTTCGAGGGTGTTGTGACCATCGACCAGCCCGATGTAGTTGAAGCCGATTTCCTCGAACAGCGTGCCGGGAGACACCATGCCCTTCATGTATTCTTCGGCGCGGTGCGCGGCCTTGAGCGCAGGAGGAATTTTCGCCAGCACGCGCTTGCCTCCCGTACGAATGAAGTTGTAGGGGCGGCTGGCCCACATGCGGGCGAAGTAGCTGGACAGGCCCCCGACGTTCTTCGAGATCGACATGTTGTTGTCGTTGAGAATCACCAGAAAATTCTCGTCAATGTCGCCGGCGTGATTGAGTGCTTCGAACGCCATGCCCGCCGTCATTGCGCCGTCACCGATGATGGCGACCGTGCGCCGGTCTATGCCTTGCGCGCGGGCGGCGATCATCATGCCCAGGGCGGCGCTGATGGAGGTGCTGGAATGTCCCACGCCAAAAGTGTCGTATTCGCTTTCATCCCGGGATGGAAAAGCGGCGAGCCCGCCCGCCTGCCGCATGCTCAGCATGCGTTCGCGCCGGCCCGTGAGAATCTTGTGAGGGTAAGTCTGGTGGCCAACGTCCCATACCAGGCGGTCGTCAGGCGTATTGAATACGTAATGCAGCGCGATGGTCAGCTCGACCACGCCAAGTCCGGCTCCGAAATGCCCGCCCGTCTGGCCGACCGAATACAACAGGAATTTGCGCACTTCACGGGCCAGGTCCTTGAGCTGTGCTGGTTCGAAATTCCTCAGATCGGCCGGGTTCTGTACAAGGTCGAGCAAAGGTGTTTCCGGGCGTGTGAGGGGGATTTCGTCAAGCATGGTCGGACCTGTCACAAAAAAGGTTTGGCTAACTTAAAGGAATGACTGTGAAGCGTCAAATCAAGGGATCAGTGTCGCCGTTCCACGATGTAGCGGGCAATCTGGCGCAGCGCGTCTGCGCGGCTGTCAAATCCTGTCAGCGCGGCTAGGGCTGAATCGCAGAGGTCCTGGGCCTTGCTGCGTGCAGCGTTCAGGCCCAGCAAGGAGACATAGGTCGGCTTGTTCATGGCCTGGTCTGCCCCCTGCGTTTTGCCCAGTGTCGCCGTGTCGCTGACGACATCGAGAATGTCGTCCTGCACCTGGAAGGCCAGACCGATGCATTCGGCATAGCGACCCAGTGCAGACAGCTGCATGTCAGTGGCCTTCTCTGTCGTCAGGGCACCCAGCAGCACGCTGGCGGAGATCAGGGCTCCCGTCTTCAGGCTGTGCATGGTCTGCAGGTCTTGCAGTGAGACGCTTCTCCCGGTGGCCTCGAAGTCGATCGACTGCCCTGAGACCATGCCTTCGAAACCAGCCGCTGCGGCTAGCAGATTGATCATGCGCAGGCTGGTCACAGGCGTTGCCGAGTGCAGTGTCGGGTCACTGAGCAGGCGAAATGCCAGTGCCTGCAGGGCATCCCCGGCGAGGATGGCGGTGGCTTCGTCGAAAGCGATGTGCACCGTGGGCTGGCCGCGGCGCAGATCGTCATCGTCCATCGCTGGCAGGTCGTCGTGAACAAGCGAGTAACAGTGCACCAATTCGGTGGCACAGGCAGCCATGTCGGCGGCTTCCAGCGTGCCGCCCACAGCCTGGGCGCTGGCATATGCCAGCACGGGGCGCACCCGCTTGCCTCCCAGCAGGCTGGCGTGGAGCATGGCCTCGCGCAGTCGCGTGGCGGGTCCCGGCAGCGTTTCGAGCTGTGTCTTGAGCACGCGCTGCACGCGCTCCCGGCAAAGGTTCATGAAGGCGTCGAGCGGGAGTTGGTCGACAGTGCTCGTGCTCATGCGCGCTGGCGTCCCGTGTCGGATGCATCACCTTCGAGGTCGAGCGCTTCAGGGGCGCCGTTCTCCGCTATCAGTATCTGGACTTTCTGTTCTGCCTTTTGCAGGGCGCTCTGGCACTCCCGCGTCAGGCGGATGCCTTTCTCAAAGGCCTGCAGGGATTCTTCAAGACTCAGTTCCCCCTCTTCCATGGCCGTTACCAGACTTTCAAGGCTGGCAAGGGATTCTTCAAAATTGAAGACGGGATCCGGTTTCTTGCTCATGGCGGAGGTTCCTGGACGATTGCAGGGGGGTTCACGGGGCGGGCAATTATCACTATTCTGCCTGCCAATAGCAAAGCGCCCCGGCATATTCGTTGACCCATCCTGGGGCGCGAAGTAATCTGGTTGGCGTTTCGCAATGGCAGGAATCAAAGGCAGTCAGTCGCAGTCCAACGACCACGGCACTGTCAGAGCAGCGTCTCAAGGGGAGTAAGAAATGGAATATGTAGCGATCGTGATCGTGCTTGCCCTGTTGCAGTATTTTGCTTTCGGCCTGCTGGTGGGGCGCGCGCGCAGCAAGTTCAATGTGCATGCCCCGGCGATCACCGGACACCCGGTATTCGAGCGCTATTATCGCGTGCATCAGAATACGCTGGAGCTGATGATCATGTTCATCCCCGCCATCGTGTTGTTTGGCTACTGGGTACGTCCCGATCTGGGGGCCGGCATCGGCTTCGTCTACGTGATTGGTCGCGCCATTTACCTGCGGGCCTACATCAGCGATCCGGCGCGTCGGGGTCTGGGTTTCGGTCTGAGCATTCTGCCGATTCTGATTCTGCTGATCGGTGGCGGGATTGCGGCGATTCTGTCTCTGCTTTGAGATAGCGTCTCTGGTACAAGTCTTCACCCATATGGCGGATCTGTTCGTCCACCAGCATGTCCATGACGCTCAGCAGCCCGGCGTAGCGGCCGGGCGCTCCTTCCAGAAATTCCAGTGACTGCACGATGGCTTCCAGCGTCGAGATCGCGTGTGCCCGTGGTTCACGGCGTATGCGGTAGCGGCTGGGCTCCGGGCTTTCAAGGTGATAGCGAGGCAGCGCGGCAAGTGCGGGTGACTCAAGCAGCATGCGCTTGCTCTTGCGCCAGGTGCCATCGAGAAACAGCAGGCCTGTGACAGGTCCGGATCGCAACCGGGACAGTGGCTGACTGCCCTCTCCCGGGTAGAGAACAACGCAATCCCTCAGCCGCAGCAGCGCAGCGTCCGGAGCAGTGCCCGTGCTCAGCACACAGTCGCTGAGGCCAAGGGCTGCGATGCGGGCAGTGCCGAGTGCGTGGGCCGCTTCCTGTGGATGTTGAAGAATTCGTACTGGCCAGCGATTGTGCAGGCGCGGGACGTGCAAGCAGTAACAGGACGGCAGAGGGCGCTGGCAATGCGGGCAGAAGGGTCTCGCAGACATGCCGGAGCTCCTGAGGGCGTCAGTCGCCATCCCGGTGCGCCGGGCCAAGCCGTCTGATCTTGAACTTTTGAGCCTTGATGCGGCGGGTCTCCAGTTGCTGCATCGCTTTCTGCACCCACTCTGCTTCTATGGCGACATAGCTCGCATGCTCCAGGATGTCGATACGACCGATGGCTGACGCGGGAATGCCATTCTCGGCAGTCAGCGCGCCGAGGATGTCACCCGGGCGCAGCTTGTTCTTGCGCCCGCCACCGATGTCCAGCGTCTGTTTTTTCGTCACTGCTGCGCGGGCCGACTCCTTCACCATGCCGATCGCCTGAATGGGTGCGCCTGCCGTGTGGGCATCGCGTTCACGCAGGGCATCCACTCTGAACCGTTCATTCTCGAAGAACAGACTTGCTGCCACGCCGCTCAGTCCGGCACGGCCTGTTCGGCCGATGCGATGGGTGTAAACATCCAGGTCGCGGGGCAACTCCGCGTTGATCACCAGCGGCAACTCTTCGATGTCCAGACCCCGTGCGGCGACATCCGTTGCCACCAGTACCGGCGCGCTGCCATTGCGGAACTGAATCAGCACCTGGTCACGCTCGCGCTGTTCGAGTTCGCCATGCAGTGGCAGGGCGGGCACCCCGCGCTGGCTGAGAAAGCGCGCTACATCCACGGTGCCTTGACGGGTGTTGCAGAACACCACGCAGGCCGCCGGCTGAAAGTGCCGCAGCAGGGTGAGCACTGCAGCCACGCGACGCTCTTCGTTGTCCGTGCTGCCAACGCAGTAGAACTGCTGCGCGATCGTGGTTTCCGAATGCTGAGTTTCCACGCTGAGCTGTTCGGCGGAGCGCTGATACTGCGCACTCATGGCCACGATGTCCGCAGGAAATGTGGCCGAGAACAACAGAGTTTGTCGCGAGGCAGGCGTGTTGCCGATGATGAAGCCGATGTCTTCGGAGAAGCCCATGTCCAGCATGCGGTCCGCCTCGTCCAGAACGAGCGTGTTCACGCGGGCAATCGACAAGGTCTGCTTTTCCAGATGATCACGCAGCCTGCCCGGCGTGGCCACGATGATGTGAGCGCCGTGTTCCAGAGAAGCAATCTGCGGACCGAGGGGTTGGCCTCCGCACAGCACCACCACTTTGATGTTCGGCAGGTAGCGGGCCAGCTTGCGAACTTCGGTGGCCACCTGGGTGCAGAGCTCGCGGGTGGGGCACAGAATCAGTGCCTGCGTTCCGAAATCGCGGGGATTCAGGCGCTCCAGCAGCGCAATGCCGAAGGCAGCTGTCTTGCCGCTGCCGGTCTTGGCCTGGGCAATCAGATCCTTGCCCTGCAGTGCCATTGGCAGGCTCTGTGCCTGCACCGGGGTCATCTGCAGATAGCCCATGTCCGTCAGATTCTGCAGCTGCGCGGGCGGCAGCAGCAGCGTACTGAAATCCGTGCCAGTGGTGCTGACTGCCGGCTCTGCAGGCGTGGACATCACTCCACTCCCAGCTGATGCAGGTACTCGTCGTAGTTGCCCTTGAAGTTGTTGATGCCGTCCACGCTCAGTTCGAGGATGCGGGTGGCAAGCGAGGACACGAACTCCCGATCGTGGCTGACGAAGATCAGCGTGCCAGGATAATTCTCCAGGGCCAGGTTGAGCGCCTCGATGGCCTCCATGTCCAGGTGGTTGGTCGGCTCGTCCATCACCAGCACGTTCGGCTTCTGCAGCATCATCTTGCCGAACAGCATGCGGCCCTTCTCGCCACCGGAGATCACCTTCACTTTCTTGTTGCTGTCCTCTTTGGAAAACAGCATCTTGCCGAGGATGCCGCGAATGACCTGCTCATCGTCGCCTGGCTTGCCCCACTGACTCATCCACTCGAACAGATTCACATCGTCTGCGAATTCGTGATTGTGGTCCTGGGCGTAATAGCCCAGCGCGGCATTTTCGGCCCACTTCACCGTGCCGCTGAGCGACTCGTCTGCCCCCTTGCCGAAGTGGCTGGTAATGGCCTGCAGCAGGGTGGTCTTGCCGATACCGTTCGGTCCGATTATGGCCATGCGCTCGCCGGCCTCGACCATCAGACTGAGATTCTTCAGCAGCACATTGTCGCCGTAAGCCAGGGTCAGCTTGCTGAGCTCCAGCGCCTGACGGTGCAGTTTCTTTTCCTGTTCAAAACGGATGAAGGGGCTGACGCGGCTGGAAGGCTTGAGGTCTTCCAGCTTGATCTTCTCGATCTGCTTGGCGCGTGAGGTCGCCTGCTTGGCTTTGGAAGCGTTCGCGGAGAAGCGGCTCACGAAGGACTGCAGCTCGGAAATCTGGGTCTTCTTCTTGGCATTATCGGCCTGGATTCGCTCGCGCGCCTGCGTCGAGGCAATCATGAAATCGTCATAGGTGCCCGGGTAGAGGCGCAGCTCGCCGTAGTCCACATCCACCATGTGCGTACAGACACTGTTCAGGAAGTGGCGGTCGTGGGAGATGATGATCATGGTGCATTCGCGCTGGTTGAGAATGCCCTCGAGCCAGCGAATGGCATTGATGTCCAGGTTGTTGGTGGGCTCGTCCAGCAGCATGATGTCCGGGTCAGCAAACAACGACTGTGCCAGCAGCACGCGCAGCTTCCAGCCCGGAGCAATGGCGCTCATGGGCCCGTAATGCTGTTCGAGTGGAATGCCCAGTCCAAGCAGCAGCTCGCTGGCGCTGGACTCTGCGGAATAGCCATCGAGTTCGGCGAATTCAATTTCCAGTTCCGCCACGCGCATGCCATCGTCTTCCGACATCTCGGGCAGATCGTAAATGCGATCTTTTTCCTGTTTGATCTTCCACAGCTTGTCGTGGCCCATGATTACTGTGTCAATTGCCGAGAACTCTTCATAGGCAAACTGGTTCTGACGCAGAATACCCACGCGTTCATCGGCGTCCACATTGACGTTGCCTGCGGAGGGTTGCAGTTCGCCGCTCAGAATCTTCATGAAGGTGGACTTGCCGGAGCCGTTGGCGCCGATCAGACCATAGCGATTACCCTCGCCGAACTTGACGGAAACGTTTTCGAACAGGGGCTTGGCCCCGAATTGCATGGTGATATTGTTGGCGACGAGCACGGCGGGTCCTTCGGCGGGTGAGGCGCAATAATGGCGGAG
>CAISYX010000263.1 GCA_903889815.1 uncultured Gammaproteobacteria bacterium | reverse complement strand
CTGCCGCGGGTGTCACTGCGCGACAGGGTCGCGATGGAGCAGAATCACAGCATAGGTGGCAAGCCCTTCCCGGCGTCCCACAAAGCCCATGCCCTCGGTTGTCGAAGCTTTCACGTTCACCTGCGCGGGCACGATACCCAGCAGTGTGGCAAGGCGTTCCTGCATCGCTGGCACATGGGGCGCCATGCGCGGTGCCTGCGCCAGTATGGTGATGTCGACATTGCCTGCCTTCCAGCCATCTTCATGCATGTAAGCCACCACGCGTTGCAACAGGATGGCGCTGTCGATGTTGCTGAATGCCATGTCGGTATCAGGGAAGTGACGTCCGATATCACCCCGCCCGAGCGCGCCCAGAATGGCGTCGCAAAGGGCGTGGATGACGGCATCGCCGTCGGAATGCGCCAGCAGGCTGCGGTCATGGGGCAGCGTCACACCACCCAGCACCAGGGGTTTTCCAGGCAGCAGGCTGTCAGCAAAACGATGGGCATCATAGCCGTGCCCGATGCGCAATTGGTTCCACATGGTGTTCTTCGTCCCGCTCTCAGTCGGCAGCACGGGCGGTCTCCCGCTGTTGTGCTGCCAGTATCAGTTCCGCGAGGTCCAAGTCCTCGGGGTAAGTAATCTTGATGTTGTCCGCACTGCCGCGAACCAGGCGCGGGGAATACCCCACCAGCTCCAGGGCCGCTGCCTCATCCGTAATCTCAGCACCGCGCAGCAGCGCAGATTCGAGCGCATGGCGCAGAAGGCCGGCTCGAAACGCCTGGGGCGTCGCGGCCTGCCACACATTCTCGCGCGGCAGCGTCGCTGCCACGTTACCCGCCTCATCGCGGCGCTTCAGAGTGCTGCTGACGGGCACTGCCAGCAGGCCACCACACGGATGCCCTGCAATGTCGCGCAGCAAGGTCGCGATCTCTGCCACGCGCACACAGGGCCGCACGGCGTCATGTACCAGCACCCAGTCGTCGTCTCCCGCCTCGTCCTGCAGAGACTGCAGCGCATTGAGTACTGATTGGCTGCGCTGACTGCCGCCTTCACACGCGCTTACTGAAACGCCTGCGGGCAATTCCAGCTCTGGCCAGAAATGATCTTCAGGATGAAGGGCGACAACGATGCGGGACAGGCCCGGAAGACTGGCGAGTCGGTGGAGGGTCTGACCCAGCACTGTCTGGCCTCCCAACGGCAGATACTGCTTTGGCGTAATGCTGCCCATGCGTGCGCCGATTCCGGCCGCAGGAACAATGACCCAGTGCGCCATGCCGGCCTCAGTCCACCACGATGAAGAGGGTCTCGCCCTCCTTCACCATGCCGAACTCACTGCGGGCCCGCTCTTCCACAGCATCCAGGCCAGTCTTGAGGTCAAGCACTTCGCCTTCCAGTACCTGATTGCGCTCGGCCAGACCAAGGTTTTCCTGCTCCTGCACTTCCACCTGGGCTTCCAGATCACGCAACTGGGCGACACTGCCTTCGCCCACCCACAATTTATATTGCAGGACCACCAACACCAGCACCAGCGCGCTCATCAGTACCTTCATGGCTCTACCGTCCTGTCAGTGCACTCAACCTGTAATGTGACTGAACTCTTGAATGCCGCGATAAATCGCGCGGCTGCCCAGTTCCTGCTCGATGCGCAGCAGGCGATTGTATTTGGATACGCGGTCAGAACGGCACAGTGAGCCCGTCTTGATCTGTCCGGCACCTGTGGCCACGGCCAGGTCAGCGATCGTGGTGTCTTCCGTTTCGCCGGAGCGATGGGAGATCACGGCAGTATACCCCGCCTTCTTTGCCATGCGGATGGCTTCCAGGGTCTCTGTCAGTGTGCCGATCTGGTTGAACTTGATCAGGATGGAATTGGCAATGCTCTGCTCGATGCCGCGGCTCAGAATCGCGGTGTTGGTCACAAACAGATCGTCGCCCACCAGCTGCACACGGTTGCCGATCTTGCGGGTCAGTCTGGCCCAGCCATCCCAGTCGCTTTCGTCCATGCCGTCCTCGATGGACAGGATCTTGTAGTCCACGGACAGCTTCGCCAGATAGTCAACGAAACCCGCAGAATCATACACGGCGTTCTCGCCCTTCAGATGATACTTGCCGTCGTGATAGAACTCCGATGCGGCGCAATCCAGTGCCAGACGAATGTCCGTCCCCATCTTCAGTCCGGTCTTTTCCACGGCATTGAGAATGGCATCCAGCGCCGCCGCATTGGACGGCAGGTTCGGCGCGAAGCCGCCTTCATCCCCTACGGAGGTGCTCAGACCCTGCTTGTGCAGCACGGATTTCAGACTGTGGAAAATCTCGGCGCCATAACGCAGAGCCTCAGCAAAGGTAGGCGCGCCCACCGGCTGCACCATGAATTCCTGAATGTCGACATTGTTGTCGGCATGCTCGCCGCCGTTGATGATGTTCATCATCGGCACTGGCAATGTCAGAGTGCCGCCGCCGTTGAGTGCGGCAATGTGTGCATAAAGCGGCAGCTTGTTCTGAATCGCAGCAGCCTTCGCGGCCGCCAGCGACACTGCCAGAATGGCGTTGGCACCAAGTGAGGCTTTGTTGGGCGTGCCATCGAGCGCAATCATCGCCCGATCCAGAGCGATCTGCTCTTCCGCATCGCGTCCCAGCAGCAGGTCCCGAATGGCGCCATTGACATTCTTCACCGCCGTGAGAACGCCCTTGCCCAGATAACGAGCCGGATCCTTGTCACGCAGTTCCAGTGCCTCGCGGGAGCCTGTAGAGGCCCCGGACGGCGCACAGGCCGTGCCCACCACACCGGTGGACAGAATGACGTCTGCCTCGATGGTAGGATTGCCGCGTGAGTCCAGAATTTCCCGCGCCCGAATTTCTGCTATTGCTGTCATGTGTGTATTCCTGCTGAGTCCATGGTTCTGCTTGGGTTCTGCTTGGGTTCTGCTTGGGTACTGCCTGTTATTTCTGCTGTCTGCCTGTGGGAGCGGGCTCGCCCGCGAATTGTCCGGCTCTTGAAGCCTCAGGCCGTATCAATTTCGGGAAAGCCTTTGACCAGATCGTCAATGGCCTTCATCTGCACGAGAAATTCTTCCAGTTTGTCCAGCGGCAGCGCACAAGGCCCATCGCACTTCGCTTTCGCGGGGTCTGGATGCGCCTCGATGAAGAGGCCCGCGATGCCCTGACTCATGCCGGCCCGCGCCAGCGTGGTCACATCCGCTCTGCGGCCATCGGCGCTGGCGGAAAGTCCGCCGGGCTTTTGCAGCGAGTGGGTAACATCGAACACCAGCGGGTAGGCAAACTGCTTCATGACAGAGAAGCCGAGCATGTCCACCACCAGATTGTTGTAACCGAAACTCGAGCCCCGCTCGCAAAGCATCAGCCGATCATTGCCGGCCTCCTTGAACTTGGCGAGGATGTGGCGCATTTCCTGCGGCGCCAGAAACTGCGCCTTCTTGATGTTGATTGCCGCACTGGTCGCAGCCATGGCCTGCACCAGATCGGTCTGACGCGACAGAAAGGCCGGCAACTGGATGATGTCGGCCACAGCGGCGGCAGGCCCCGCCTGCCAGGGCTCGTGCACATCGGTGATTACCGGCACGCCGAAACGGGACTTGATGGCAGCCAGAATCTCCAGACCCTTCTCGAGACCGGGACCACGATAGGAACGAATCGAAGAGCGATTGGCCTTGTCGAATGAGGCCTTGAACACATAAGGAATGCCCAGGCGCACAGTAACCTGCACAAAATGCTCCGCGACTTCCATGGCCAGCGACTCAGACTCCAGCACATTCATGCCGCCCAGCAGCACGAAGGGCGCCGTGTTCGCGAACGCGATGCCCCCTGCAACGATTGTCTTCTGGCCGCCAGTGCTCACGCCTGTTTTCTCCGCGTCTTTGCTCATTGGGCCTGCGCGGCAGCCAGCTGTGCCTGATGAGCCAGCGCGGCATTGATGAACCCTGTAAACAGCGGATGGCCGTCACGGGGTGTGGAGGTGAATTCCGGATGGAACTGACAACTGACAAACCACGGATGGTCCGGCACCTCGATCACTTCCACCAGCATGCCGTCCATGGAACGCCCGGCGATCTTCAAGCCGGCGCCCTGCAATGCGTCCAGATACGTGTTGTTCACTTCGTAACGGTGGCGATGACGTTCAACGATCACCTCCTTCCCGTAGCATGCAAAGGCCTTGGAATCTTTTTCCAGCCGGCACTCCTGACCGCCAAGACGCATCGTGCCGCCGAGGTCGGAATTGGCATCCCGCTTCTCCAGACTGCCGTCGGCCGACGTCCATTCGCTGATCAGCGCGATGACCGGGTCCTTGCATTCGGGCTTGAATTCGGTGCTGTGGGCATCGGTCAAACCGGCCACATTGCGAGCAAACTCGATCACCGCTACCTGCATGCCAAGGCAGATACCAAGGTAGGGAATCCTGTTCTCACGGGCATACTGCACAGTGCGGATCTTGCCTTCGACGCCACGAATGCCGAAACCGCCCGGCACCAGAATGGCGTGCTGGCCTTCCAGTATCTCCACGCCCTGCACCTTCACATCGGCAGAATCAATGTATTTGATGTTCACGCGGGTGCGAGTCTGAATGCCTGCATGGGTTATGGCTTCGATCAAGGACTTGTAGGCGTCCAGCAATTCCATGTACTTGCCCACGATGGCGATGTTCACTTCCTTGTCCGGATTGAGCTTGGCGTCCACTACGCGGTCCCACTCGGTGAAATCGGCGGGAGGACACGTCATGTTGAACTTGCGCAGCACCGTGTCATCCAGTCCGCTGGCGCGCAACAACGAGGGAATGCGGTAAATCGTATTGGTATCGGGCAATGACACAACGGCAGGCAGATCGACGTTGGTGAACAGCGCAATCTTGCGACGAGATGACTCGGGAATGTCGTGGTCCGAGCGGCAAATCAGAATATCCGGTTGAATACCAATGGATCGGAGTTCCTTCACCGAATGCTGTGTCGGCTTTGTCTTGGTCTCGCCGGCTGTCTCGATGTAAGGCACCAGCGTCAGATGCATGAAGAGCGCACGATCAGAGCCAAGCTCAACGCGCATTTGCCGTACCGCTTCCAGAAACGGTTGCGATTCAATGTCACCGACCGTCCCGCCAATTTCAACCAGCGCAATGTCAGCGCCGTTGGCACCATCAACCACGCGCCGCTTGATCTCGTCAGTGATGTGGGGAATGACCTGAATGGTGGCGCCAAGATAGTCGCCTCGACGCTCCTTCTTCAGCACTTCTTCGTACACGCGGCCAGTGGTGAAATTGTTCTTCGAGGTCATCTTCGCGCGAATGAAGCGCTCGTAATGCCCGAGGTCGAGATCGGTTTCTGCGCCATCTTCAGTAACGAACACCTCGCCGTGCTGAAACGGACTCATGGTGCCAGGATCCACGTTGATGTAGGGGTCCAGTTTGAGCATGGTGACGTTGAGGCCGCGGGCTTCAAGAATCGCCGCGAGAGAAGCAGAGGTGATGCCTTTACCAAGCGAGGAAACAACACCGCCGGTAATAAAGATATATCGCGTCATTAACGCCCCATCCAGAATTTTTTCAGGTCAAAACAGTATTTCAAACAAGTACCTACAGATGGGATTACAGACTACCAGAAGGCACAGGGCACCACAACGCAAAAATCTGCGGGGCATGGGTTGACAGGTGGAATCCACAGCAGATTCACGCGTCCGGATCGACATCCGGAGGGATCCATACGACCTTCCACCCAGCTTCGCCAGACCCGCCAAGCCAGCCATCACAGATGCCGATACCAGGAATGCAGACCAGCGCATCGTCGATATGGACGAGGGGGATGCGCTCCCGCAGCCAGGGCGGAATGTTCGCGTCCTGCAGAATTTTTTTCAGTGGCCGCGAACGCCGTCCCGCCAGGCGGCACACTTCGCCGCCCTGCCGGTAACGCAATGTGACATGCGCCCCTTCCGGAATGCGCAGACCCTGCCCTTCCACAGCCAGAGCATACACACAACCGTTCGATGGCAGATGCAAGGTATCGCGCGGATGCCAGGGAAACTGCGATGAGGTCGCAATGCTCTGCATCACCTTCTGCAGATACAGACGACCCTTGTGACGCCGCACCACCACGCTGAGTCCGCCCTCGCGCCAGCGCAACTCAGGGTGGGCTTCGACGCTCGCCGCAAGCATTTCATGAACTATGTGCGTGAGGACATTCCATCCCGGATCAGGCGCACCGGCAAGTTCCAGCCAGTAACGCAGCACATTGCGCTGCCTTGCGCTGCTCAGACTCTGCAGCCGCTCGGAATCGAGCTCTGCAAGACTCCCTGTCCTGACCTGCGCATAATCAACTTGCGCCAGAGCATCAGCCAACTCCTCGGCTTCCTGTGCCAGTTGCGAGGTGCGCATCCAGGACTCCCGATAGCCAGGCCAGCGCGCTTCGAGCAGCGGCAGCACGGCGAGTCGGCAGTAGTTGCGGTCATGGAGAAGACTGGCATTGCTTTCGTCATCGACCCATTGCAGTGCGTGCGAGTGCGCCCATTGCTCGAGCGCCTGGCGCCTTGTCTCCAGAAACGGGCGATACAGACTGCCCTTGCCCAATGCGCGCCTTGCCGGGATGGCGGCAAGTCCTCTCGGACCGGCGCCTCTGAGCGTACGCAGCAGGAAGGTCTCTGCCTGATCGTCCAGATGATGCGCCATCAGCAGCACTTCCCCCGGCGCGAGCAGGGCTTCGAAAACCTCGTAGCGCCGCTGCCGCGCCAGATTCTCGAGACTCGCGCCTTCATCTCGACTTATCTGTATCCGCTCGACATGCAGGACGATGCCCAGCGCTTCACAAATGCGGCGACAACGTGCCTCCCAGGCGTCGGCATTGGGACTCAATCCGTGGTGGACATGAATGGCGCGCAGCTTACCGTCGTCACGGTCGCGCACAACGGCGTGCGCAGCATGCAGCAACACCGTGGAATCCAGTCCTCCGCTGAAGGCCACCGCAAACCGGCTGTCAGGATCAAACCCGGCCAGCTGGTCTTTCAGGGACTCGACAGTGAAGGACATGGTGTCAGGCAGGCACTCCGTAACTCATCAGCCGACTGTAGCGCCGCTCGAGCAGCACTTCCGTGCGCATGGCGCTGAGACGGTCGACCTGCTCGATCAGTGCGGTCTTGATACTGGCCGCCATGGCAGCGACATCGCGATGGGCGCCGCCAAGGGGTTCACGAATGGTGGTATCCACGATACCCAGCTCTTCCAGACGCCTGGACGTCACTCCCATCGCTTCTGCTGCAGCAGACGCATATTCAGCGGACTTCCAAAGGATGGTGGCACAGCCTTCGGGCGTGATGACGGTATAGGTGGAGTATTCCAGCATGTTCAGATGGTCGGCGATCCCTATGGCAATCGCACCGCCGGAATTCGCTTCCCCGGTCACAGTGGCAATCAGCGGCGTGCGCACGGTAGACATCATCGCCATGTTCTCGGCAATGGCCTCGTTGATGCCACGCTCTTCCGAGTCGATACCCGGATATGCCCCCGGGGTATCAATGAAACTCAACACGGGCAGCTTGAAGCGCTCGGCCATGGCGATCAGTCGCCGTGCCTTGCGGTACCCCTCAGGACGGGGCATGCCGAAATTGTGTCGCACCTTTTCCTTGGTACCGCGACCCTTCTGGTGTCCGATCACCATCACCGGTCGACCGTCCAGACGCGCCACGCCCCCTATCAGCGCGAGGTCATCGGCAAACAGTCGATCGCCATGCAGCTCGTCGAAATCGGTAAACAAGTGGGAAATATAATCGAGGGTGTAAGGTCGCAGAGGGTGGCGGGCGACCTGGGAAATCTGCCAGGGGGTCAGCGCGGAGTAGATCTTTTCCGTCAACTTCCTGTTCTTTTCCTGCAGTTTCTGGATTTCGTCCGTAATGTTGAGCTTGTTGTCCGCACCCACCAGTCGCAATTCATTGATCTTCACTTCCAGATCGGCGATGGGTTGTTCAAAGTCCAGGTAATTCGGATTCATGGCGATGTCGTATCCCGGTAAGCGTTCTTGTCTTGGGGCAATGATAGCAAAAGGCCTGCGCGGATAGCGACAGGCATGTACGGCACAACAGCGCTGGCCGGCCGCGAACTGCCCGCCTCATGACTGATAGCAAAGTCCCACGCTTGCTCTGCCGAACTCTTCCTGCAAGCGCTGCAAAAGCTGCTGTCCTGGCAGAACCTGCCACTGCTGCCCCAACACCAGGCAGCCACGGCAATCGCGCCGCTCATAGAAAATGCGCACGGGACACCCTGTTGCACTGCCTTCCGACAACGCTTCACCGTTCACAGGCTGTACCGGCTCGAGAGGCCGATGGGACTGGAGGATCGTCTCAAGCACCTTGAGAAAGTCAGGTGCCAGCACATCGTGCCGCAGACGCAGATCCAGACTCCGGGCAAACAGCGCCCGCGCCTGATCCAGCGTCATCACGTTGCGAGCCCGGCCCCGCATTGACCCGCTGTAGTCATCCACACTGACAAAGCAATCCATCACAAGGATGGCGTCCTTGAGCAGCAGATTGCGGAACTGGTCATATTCCTTGCCGAACAGTGAGACCTCGAAACGCGCGCTGCGATCGTCCAGCTGAATCATGGCTATGGTGTCGCCACGCTTGCCCTTCATGGTGCGGATCGCTACCACAAGACCGGCAATATGCTGACTCTCGCGCTCTGGCTTGAGATTGGCAAGACGATCACGGGTGAACTGTTCGATCTCGGGCAGAAATTCATCCACGGGATGTCCGCTGAAATACAGGCCGAGGGTCTCGCGTTCTGCCGCCAGTCGCTGCTGCTCCGTCCAGGCTCTCACTCGTGAGCCAGGAATGCTGAGCGGCGCCTCGGCAACCGGATTGATATCACCGAACATATCCTGCACGCCAATCGCGTTGTTGCGACTGCTTTGCTCAGCGGCCTTCATGGTGTCTGCAATCGACGCACTGAGCACCGCGCGCGCCAGATCCTTGCCCCCAGGCTGCAGGCTGTCCAGCGCACCGGCCCGGACAAGTGCTTCCAGCGTGCGCTTGTTGACGGCACGGCCATCCACGCGACGGCAGAAATCCAGCAGAGACACAAAAGGGCCGCCGGAACTGCGCGCCGCGATGATGGCGGTTACCGGCCCCTCGCCAAGCCCCTTGATGGCACCGAGACCATAGACAATCTCGCGTTTGTTGTTGACCGTGAAGTTGAATTCCCCCAGATTGACATCGGGCACAATCAGCGGCAGCCGCATCTGCCGGCACTCCTCCACCAGGGTCACCACCTTGTCTGTGTTCTGCATGTCAGCTGACAACACAGCCGCCATGAAGTAGGCCGGGTAATGTTCCTTGAGCCATGCGGTCTGATAGGAGACCAGCGCATATGCCGCCGAATGCGATTTGTTGAAACCGTAACCCGCGAACTTTTCCATGAGATCGAAGATGGAGCCCGCCCGGTTGGGGTCTATCTGGCGCTGCTGTGCTCCCTGCATGAACGCGTCGCGCTGCTGTGCCATTTCCTCAGGCTTTTTCTTGCCCATGGCGCGACGCAGCATGTCGGCGCCACCGAGGCTGTAATTCGCCAGTACCTGCGCAATCTGCATCACCTGTTCCTGATACAGGATGACGCCGTAGGTATTGGAGAGTACCGGTTCAAGATCCGCATGCGGATAGTCAACTTCTGCGCGACCGTGCTTGCGGTTGATGAAGTCGTCCACCATGCCCGACCCAAGGGGCCCCGGGCGAAACAGCGCCACCAGAGCAATGATGTCTTCGAAACGGCTGGGCAGCAGACGTTTGATGAGATCCTTCATGCCGCGGGATTCCAGCTGAAACACAGCGGTAGTCTCTCCGCGCTGCAACAGCTCGTAGACCTTTCTGTCGTCCAGAGGGATTTCGGTGATATCCAGGAGTGCCTCGCGTGCAGCAATCTCCTGAACGTTGATCATCTTGACTGCCCAGTCGATAATTGTCAGCGTGCGCAGGCCAAGGAAGTCAAACTTCACCAGTCCCGCGGTCTCGACATCGTTCTTGTCAAACTGCGTGACCAGGCTGTCGCCATTCTCGTCGCAGTAGAGCGGCGAAAAATCCGTAAGCTTGGTCGGCGCGATTACCACACCACCCGCGTGCTTGCCGACATTGCGCGTTAGCCCTTCGAGCTTGAGCGCCATTTCCATGACTTCCTGCGCATCCTCATCACTCTCGATGAATTCGCGCAACTGCGGCTCCTGACTGACAGCCTTGTCCAGCGTGATCCCCACTTCGAACGGAATCAGTTTGGACAACTTGTCCGCCAGTCCATACGACTTTCCCTGCACACGTGCCACGTCACGCACAACAGCCTTGGCAGCCATCGTGCCAAACGTAATGATCTGCGACACAGCTTCCTTGCCGTACATTTCCGCCACATGCTGAATGACGCGATCGCGGCCATCCATGCAGAAATCCACGTCGAAGTCCGGCATCGAGACACGCTCTGGATTGAGAAAGCGTTCGAACAGCAGGTCATAGCGCAACGGATCAAGATCAGTGATACCCAGGGCATAGGCAACGATCGACCCTGCGCCAGAACCCCGACCAGGCCCTACGGGAATGTCATTGTTGCGGGCCCACTGGATGAACTCCATCACGATGAGGAAGTACCCGGGGAAGCCCATCTGGATGATCACGTCGAGTTCGAAGGCCAGCCTGTCGTAGTAAGGCTTGCAGGCCTGCGCCCGATCCTCGTCTGCGGAAGGACCTGCAAAATTGCGAACTGGAAGCAGGCGTTGCAGACGGACATCGAGACCCTCACGACTGACACGACTGAAATAGGCGTCAACGGTATCGCCAGGCGGAACAGGAAAATTGGGCAGATAGGGTTTGCCCAGCTCGAGATCAAGATTGCAGCGAACCGCAATGGCTCGGGTATTGGCAATGGCCTCCGGCAGATCGCTGAACAACTCTGCCATCT
>CAISYX010000262.1 GCA_903889815.1 uncultured Gammaproteobacteria bacterium | reverse complement strand
GATTCTATGCCAGAAGCGGCGTATGGCACAAAGCGGCCGGCTTGTCTTGAATGGTGCCGAGGAGGAGAATGCCGGCACTTTCGCGGAAATCGGTCCGCGGACAGAGACGAGGACATCCCATGAAGGCGAAGACATTCACGAGAACACTGCTGGCGGGTGCTGCCCTGCTGCTGGCAGGCCAGGCCATGACGGCCGACAACAGCAAGCAGATTGAAGTGTCCGATGACTCTTTCAACTGCCTCACGGCCATGACGCAAGTCGGCGAATACTTCGTAGACAATCTGCTGGGCAATCTGGAGGCCACCGTGGCCGTGGCCCAGTCTGCCACTGGCGGCACATTTCCTCCCGGTTCCGTGGTGTCCCTGATTCCTTCGGAAGTCATGGTCAAGCACCAGGAAGGCTGGAACCCGGCTACCAATGACTGGGAGTTCTTCGAGCTGAATGTCTCGGCAGAAGGCACTGCCATCGGGGTACGCGGCACGACGGAAGTCGTCAACCGCTTCGGTGGCAATTGCTTCGGCTGCCACACCCTGGCGCGTTCGGAGTGGGACCTGATCTGTGGCACCGACCACGGCTGCGCCCCGTTGAGCATCTCCCGCGAGCAGATCCACGCCATCCAGAATGGCGACCCCCGCTGCGTCCGCGAAGACTGAGGCTTGTGTGGGAGCCTGCTCCGCTGGAGGAGCAGGCCCTGCTGTGGGAGCGTGCTTGCCCGCGAATTGTTCGCTTGCAAGCAAGCTCCCACAAACAAGCTCCTGCAAGCAAGCTCCTACAACACACCAAACATTGATCTGATCGGTATTCGTCCGAGCGCATAAGCCGCTACCATTCGCGCGTTTTTTCCATTCAGCTGTAGTTCATCGTCCAGACGGCAATGTCTGTGCATCGGCATGTCGCCGTCAGTAGAAAGGAGAGTCCTCTTGAAAGCATCGATTGTTTTCCTGTTCGCGGTTCTTGTCGGCCTGAGCAGCACGCCAATACTGGCCCAGGACGTCAATGTCGCACGCGGCCAGGCCGTGTTTGAGGAAGAGTGTTCGCGCTGCCACGTGCCCGTCGAGATGCAGGCCCGCCTGAACGCCCGCTGGATCGGGCGCCCGGGCGCAGAGCTGTATGAACTGATCCGCACCACCATGCCGGCGGAGACGCCTGGCTCGCTGAGCAATGCCCAGTACCTGGATCTGGCCGCCTATCTGATGCGCAACGCCTCTGTGCCCGTGCCCGATGCCCTGAGCGCCGAGGCCCTGCTGGCCACGGCCATCACTCCGGCTGCCGCCGCCGACGAAGTGGCAGACGAATTCGAGTGGACGGCTTTCAATGGCAGCAATGCCTCCACGCGCTATGCGCCGCTGGACCAGATCACGGCTGACAATGTCGACGAGCTGCAGATTGCGTGGGAATTCGACGCGGGCGCTTTCGGGCCTGAGCGCGAGTCCACCAGTGTGACCACGCCGCTGATGGTCAACGGCAGGGTGTATGTGACCGCCGGCGCCACCCGCAATATCGTGGCGCTGGACGCTGCCAGCGGCCAGATCCAGTGGCTGTGGCGCCCGGAAGAGGGCGGTCGCTTTGACGACGCGCCCCGCAAGGGCTCGGGCAAGGGCCTGACCTGGTATGACAACAAGGGCCAGGAAACGATTTACACCATCACGCCCGGCTATTACCTGGTGGCGCTGGATGCCCGCACCGGCCGCGAAATCGAGTCCTTCGGCAAGCACGGCTGGGTGGACCTGCAGCAGGGCCTGCGCAAAGGGCCGGGCAGGGACGACCTCGACATCGGTATGTCCTTCATGCCCCTGGCGGTTGATGGCGTAGTGATCACCGGTGCAGCACACCTGGTGGGCATGCGGCCGGTGTCGGCCAGCAATGTGAAGGGCGACATCCGCGGCTTCGACGCGTCCACGGGCGAGCTGCTGTGGACCTTCAAGACCATCCCCGAGCCGGGCGAAGCGGGCTATGAGTCCTGGATCGCCGGGGCCGATTACACCGGCAATGCCGGCGTCTGGGCGCCGATGTCGGCTGACCAGGAGTTGGGGCTGGTGTATCTGCCGGTGGAATCCGCCACGGGCGACCGTTATGGCGGCGACCGCCCGGGCAACAATCTGTTCTCCAGCTCCACGGTGGCGCTGGACTACAAAACCGGCGAGCGCCGCTGGCATTTCCAGAGCACGCATCACGATGTGTGGGACTGGGACACCCCGTCGGCGCCGATCCTGGCCGACCTGCCCGATGGCCGCAAGGCGCTGATCCAGACGCTCAAGCAGTCGCACCTGTTTACCTTCGACCGCGCCACTGGCGAGCCGTTGTTCCCCATCGAGGAGCGCCCCATGCCCGGGACAGATGTGCCGGGCGAGTGGACGGCACTGACCCAGCCCTTCCCGGTGCTGCCGTTGCCCTATGACCGGCAGGGCTTCCAGGAAGACGACCTGGTGGACTTCACGCCCGAGATTCTGGCGAAAGCGAAAGAGGCCGCGAAGCCCTTCCGCTTCAGCACCTCGGTGTTCACGCCCCCCTCGTTGTTCCAGGACCCGAGCGATGGCACCCAGGGCACGCTGCACCTGCCCTCGTCCACTGGCGGCTCGAACTGGGAGGGCGCCGCCTATGACCCCGAGACCGGCCTGCTCTATGTGCCCTCGCGCACGGCCACCAGCGTGTTGTCGCTGGTGAACGAACCGGACGTGTCCAGCGTGCGCTTCATTCAGGGTGGCAGCCGCACGCCGTCGGTGGAGGGCATCCCGCTGGTGAAGCCACCTTACGGTCGCATCACCGCCATCGACATGAACAGTGGCGATCACGTCTGGCAGGTGGTGAACGGCGACACGCCGGCCGCCATCAAGAACCATCCGCTGCTGCAGGGCCTGGACATTGGCCGTACCGGCAAGCCGACCCGCTCGGGTCTGGTGCTGACGAAGACCTTGCTGTTTGCGGGCGAGGGCGTGGGCGGAGACCCGGTGTTGTGGGCCCATGACAAGGCCACCGGTGACATCGTGGCAAAGATCGACATGCCGGGGGTTGTCACGGGCGTGCCGATGACGTACATGTACGGGGGCAAACAATATCTGGTGATGGCGGTGAGCCCGCGCGGCGAAGCGGCGCGCATTGTGGCGCTGGCGCTGCCCTGAGGGGCTGAGACCGCGCTGCCCGGTGGGAGCGGGCTTGCCCGCGAAGGTGCTCCGAATTCGGGCCCGGGAGGCGAGGCGCGCTTTGCAGACACGCCGTGAACCCATCCATGGGGGCTCGGTGGCCGCCGTCCAGGCGGCCAACGGTCTGCAAAGCGCGCCTCGCCTCCCGGGCCCTGGCTGCGGTGCCTGGTGGGCAAGCCGGCTTCCACCGGGTGAACGCTGTGCCGCAGCCCCTCAGGGCAGCGCCAGCGTCACGGTGCCGGCGGCGCTTCGCCGCGCGGACTCCCCTGGTTAGAGGAGCACGCTGCGGCCGCAGCACCCTCCGCCTCTCCCAGGAAGCGGGCGTGCCCGCGGATGTGGCACAGAAGTGAGGGTCCCGGCCCGGGACCCGGACTCGGAGTACCATTCGCGGGCAAGCCCGCTCCCACAGTTCAACTTGAGGACGCACCATGAGCATCGCAACGATCATCATCCTGGCCCTGGCGGCGCTCGTCGTCATTTACGGCATTGCCATCTACAACCAGCTCGTCGCCCTGCGCAACCGTTTCCAGAACGGCTTCGCGCAGATCGAAGTGCAGCTCAAACGCCGCTACGACCTGATTCCCAACCTCGTGGAAACCGCCAAGGCCTACATGGCCCATGAGCGCGAGACACTGGAAGCCGTGATCGCCGCCCGCAACGCCGCCGCCTCCGGACTGGCTGCCGCGGCGGCCAATCCTGGCAATGCGGCTGCCATCGCCTATCTGGGAGGCAGGGAAGGCGCCCTGGGCGCCGCGCTGGGACGGCTGAACGTGGTGATGGAGGCCTATCCCGACCTGAAGGCCAACCAGAACATGATGCAGCTCTCCGAAGAGCTGACCAGCACCGAGAACAAGGTGGCCTTCGCCCGCCAGGCGTTCAATGATCAGGTGATGGCCTACAACACTTACCGCCAGTCCTTCCCGCCGGTGGTGCTGGCCGGCGCCTTCGGGCACGGCACCGACGCCACGCTGCTGCAGTTTGAAGACAGTGCGCAGATCCAGGCGGCACCCAAGGTGTCTTTCTAAGGCCGCGCGCGGCAGCACGCAGGGACCGCCATGGACTTCTTCCGCTTGCAGGATGTCGCCCGCCGCAACACCAAACGCCTGGTGCTGCTGTTCTCGCTCGCGCTGCTGAGTCTGATCGCCATCACCAATCTGCTGATTCTGTTCGGGCTGGGCATGTTTGCCGAAACCCTCAATGTGCCGATGTTCCAGCGCATCGACTGGCCGCTGTTCGCATGGGTGAGCGGGGCGATTCTGGTGGTGGTGGGCTGCGGCAGCCTGTTCAAGATTCTCAGCCTGGCCGGCGGCGGCGCGCGGGTGGCCGAGCTGATGCAGGGCAGGCTGTTGCTGCCGGGCAGCAGCGAGTTTCATGAGCAGCGCATCCTCAACGTGGTGGAGGAGATGGCCATCGCCTCGGGCACGCCGGTGCCGCCCGTGTATGTGCTGGACGAGCCGGGCATCAATGCGTTTGCGGCGGGCTATGCGCCTGCCGACGCCGTCATCGGCATTACCCGGGGTGCCATCGAGACGCTCAGCCGCGACGAGCTGCAGGGCGTGGTCGCCCACGAGTTCAGCCACATCCTGCATGGCGACATGCGCCTGAACATCCGCCTGATCGGCATCCTCTACGGCATTCTCGTGCTGGGCATCATGGGGGAATACCTGCTGCGCTCCACGCGCCATTCCCGCCGCTCCAAAGACAGCGGCAACATCGCCGTGGTGGGCCTGGGGCTGATGGCTATCGGCTATGCGGGCACCTTCTTCGGCAATCTGATCAAGGCCGCCGTCAGCCGTCAGCGCGAGTTTCTGGCCGATGCCTCGGCCGTGCAGTACACCCGCAACCCGAACGGCATAGGCGGCGCACTCAAGCGCATCGGTGGCAGTGTGGCGGGCTCGACGCTGGTCAATCCGGCGACCTCGGAGATCAGTCACGCGCTGTTTGCCAACGGGCTCAAGAGCTCCTTCAGTTCACTGTTCGCCACGCATCCGCCACTGGGCGATCGCATCCGGCGCATCGACCCGGCCTGGGATGGCAGTTTCGTGCAGGCAGAGGCGGCGGCGCTGGATGCCGGGGCTGCGCGGGCCGACGGGGCTGGCTTGAGCGCGGCTGGCACAGTGGCGGCGTCTGGTGAGTCAGGCTCACCAGCGGCGGCGGGTGCGACGGCGTTGCCGGGTGTGCTGACGGCGCTCGCGCTGAGCACGGCACTGCTGGAAAAGGCGGGCAATCCGCAGGAGTCAGACCTTGAGCAGGCGCGGCACCTGCTGGCGAGCCTGCCACCGGTGTTGCTGGAGGCGGCGCATCACCCGTTCAGTGCCAGCGCGCTGGTCTATTTGCTCCTGCTGGACCGCCGGCCTGAGGTTGCTGCACAGCAACAGACGCTGCTGGCCACCGAGGCCGAGCCCGCCATCGTGGCGGCGCTGCAGACGCTGCAGGCTCATCACGCACACATCCGGCCAGAGGTGCGCCTCCCGCTGCTGAGCGTGGCGCTGCCGGTGCTGCGGCAGATGAGCCCGGAACAATACACGCGCTTTCGCAAGACTCTGCTGGCCCTGGTGCAGGCGGATGGCAAGGTGAGCCTGTGGGAATGGGTGCTGCAGCGCGTGGTGCTGCAGCAACTGGACGGCGTGTTTGCGCCGCGCAGCCGGTTTCATCACACGGAATACCGCAGCCTGGAGCAGCTGGGGGCGGAAGTGACGCTGCTGCTGGCCTTTATGATCCGGGCGGGGGCAGCCTCTGTGGGGGCATCTGTGCGGGCCACTGTGGGAGCGGGCTTGCCCGCGAACGGTTCGCCCGCAGGAGCGGGCCTGCCCGCGAACAGTTCGCTTGCAAGCAAGCTCCCACAGGCTCTGCTCGACACCGCCCTCGCCCAGCTGGGCCTGCCCGCCGCCACACTGCCGGGGCCGGACGCGCTGAGCCTGGCCAGCATCAACAAGGCGCTGGACGCGGCGGTGGCACTCAAGCCTTTGCAGAAGCCCGCGTTCCTGAAAGCCTGCGCGGCGCTGATCGTGGCCGATGGCGTAGCGGCCGTGGGCGAACTGGAGATCTTCCGCGCCCTGGCGGCCGCCCTGGACTGTCCGCTGCCGCCCCTGCCTCCCACGGGCGAGGCCCGGCCATGACCAACGCTGCCTGCCTTCCGGAGGCGCGCCCATGAACGCCTCCCGTCTTGCCGCCGCGCTGCAGGCGCGCGGCATTCACTACGGCTGGATCGTCGCGGCCACCACCTTCCTGACCATGCTCGCCACAGCGGCAGCCATGGGCTCGGCCGGCATCATGATCGCGCCTCTGCAGGCCGAGTTCGGCTGGACCACCGAGCAGGTGTCCACCGCCATTGCCATCCGTCTGGTCTTGTTCGGCCTGTTCGGCCCGTTCGCCGCCGCGTTCATGAACCACTTCGGGGTCCGCAAAGTCGTGGCCTTCGCGCTGGGGCTGATCTGCAGCGGTCTGCTGCTGTCGTTTGTGATGACGCAGCTGTGGCAGTTGCTGTTGCTGTGGGGCGTGGTGGTAGGGATCGGCACCGGCATGACTGCGCTGGTGCTGGGCGCCACGGTGGCCACCCGCTGGTTCTCGCAGCGCCGGGGCCTGGTGATGGGCATGATGACGGCCAGTACCGCCACCGGGCAGATGGTGTTTCAGCCCCTGCTGGCGGCGCTTACCGAGGCCAGTGGCTGGCGCGCGGCCATCGGGCTGATTGTCGTGTTCATGCTGCTGATCATGGGGCTGATCCTGCTGCTGATGCGCGACCACCCCGCGGATGTCGGCCTGCCGCTGTACGGCGACAGCACCCTGACGCCGCCGCCTGCGCGCAGCACGCGATTCGCTGCGCTGGCGCTGGCACCCCTGCAGAATCTGCGGGAAGTGTCGCGCACCGGCACGTTCTGGGTGCTGTTCCTGAGTTTTTACGTGTGCGGCTTCAGCACCAATGGCCTGATTCACACCCACTGGGTGCCGATGAACCATGACTTCGGCATCGCGGCGCTGAGCGCTGCGGCCATGCTGGCGGTAATCGGGGGCTTCGACTTCGTGGGCACCATCGTGTCGGGTTGGCTGTCAGACCGCTACGACAATCGCTGGCTGCTGTTCTGGTTTTACGGACTGCGCGGGCTGTCGCTGATCTTCCTGTCGTTCTCGGGCTTTGCGCCAATGGCCCTGCTGGTGTTTGCAGTGTTCTACGGACTGGACTGGGTGGCGACTGTGCCGCCCACCGTCAAGCTGACTGCTGCCCGTTACGGGGCGCAGTCGGCGAGCATGACCTTCGGCTGGATCTTTGCGGGCCATCAGATCGGTGCCGCCTCCGCCGCCTGGATCGCGGGGGTGCTGCGCACCGATCTGCAGACCTACATGCCAGCCCTGCAGCTGGCTGGGGCTCTGTGCATGATGGCGGCCCTGGTGGTGCTGCTGGTGCGGCGCGAGGCGCCGCGACTTCAGGCCAGCGCGGGGTAGTCGGTGTAGCCCGTGCCGCCTTCGGCATAGATCGTCGCCGGGTTCAGCGGGTTCAGCTCGGCCTTGGCGCGCAGACGCTGCACCAGGTCCGGGTTGGCGATGTACCAGCGGCCGAAGGACACTGCGTCGCCCACGCCCGTATTGAGCAGTTCTTCTGATTTTTCCACGGTGAGCTGTTCGTTCACGATCACCGGACCACCGAAGGCCTTCTTCAGCGCAGGGGTGATGCCCGGGGCGTTGTAATGCTCCCGGGTAAAAATGAAAGCCAGACCGCGTTTGCCAAGTTCGGCTGCCACATAGCTGAAGGTGGCCAGCGGATCGGCATCGCCCATGTCGTGGCCGTCGCAGCGCGGTGCCAGGTGCATGCCGACATGGTCGGCGCCCCACACGGAAATCACTGCATCAGCCACTTCCAGCATCAGGCGGGCGCGATTCTCGACGCTGCCGCCGTAGTCATCCGTGCGCTGATTGGTGCTGCTCTGCAGGAACTGGTCCAGCAGATAGCCGTTGGCGCCGTGAATCTCCACGCCATCAAAGCCAGCTTTCTTCGCATTCTCGGCGCCCTTGCGGTAGGCCTCGACTACCCCTGCCAGCTCTTCGCGGGCCAGGGCACGGGGCGTTTCAAAGGCAGTTTCGGGCCGTACCATGCTCACATGGCCCTTGGGCGCGATGGCACTGGCTGATACGGGGGGCTGACCGTCCAGGTACATGGAGTGGGAAATGCGGCCCACATGCCACAGTTGCATGATGATCCTGCCGCCGGCCTTGTGCACGGCGTCGGTGGTCAGCTTCCAGCCTTCGACCTGCGCATCGCTCCAGATGCCCGGCGTGTTCGGATAACCCACGCCCTGGGCCGTGACCGAGGTGGCCTCGGTGATGATCAGGCCGGCATTGGCACGCTGGCGGTAGTACTCGGCCATCAGCGCATTGGGCACGCGGCCTTCACTGGCGCGGCAGCGCGTGAGCGGGGCCATGATGATGCGATTGGGAAGCGCCAGAGCGCCGAGCTGAACGGGGTCGAATAGGGTTTTCAAAACAGAATTCCTCAGAGTAGGTCGGGAACGATTGTGGGAGCGGGCTTGCCCGCGAACAGTGCGGGAAGGGTCTCCCGCGATTGACGGTGAGCGAAGGGTGCGGGCGCTGGACTCACAATTCAAGCGCGCGCTGGAAATTTGTCGGAGCAGCGTCGATCGGCGCAGGGCAGGCCCCGCCCCGTTCTGCGGCTGACCCGCGTCCCTCCCGGATTCCCTCGCATCGCAAAATGCCTCAGGTCATTTTGCTCACT
>CAISYX010000261.1 GCA_903889815.1 uncultured Gammaproteobacteria bacterium | reverse complement strand
TTCATCCTGATCTCCGCCGAGCCGACTGACAGCGAGACGATTGCCGACATGAAAGGCACGTTGAATTTCAATGTGTCTCCGCAATTCCTGGCCAACCGCAGTGCATCCGGACCGGCAGTACTGGGAATGAACGGCAGCTTTTCTGTCGACTTGAACGCCTCATCAACCAATATTGCCGAGGGGGTGTTGAATCTTTGAATTGGCGCCAATGTGTGCAACTACGAAGGTCAAGTCTGGGAGCGCTGGCGCCTTAATTTTTCCGGAAACATGAACCTTGCCAACGGCAGGGTGGAAAACATGCAACTCAGCGGGAATATCGTTACCAGCGATGGCACAATCACTGCGAGCGTCCTGGAAGGTGGCAATCTCTTTAACTTTTCAACAGGCCGACCGCTGCGCGGCACGCTAAGTGGCTTCATGACGGGCAACTCTGGTGAAGGCTTCGTTGCTGGTTTCAAGGTATTCGAAGAAATTGCCAATGAGGATTCTCCAAGCAATTCCGTTATCGGTACTACGGCTTTCCGACTCCCGCAGGCCATTTCCACATACGAGCTCACAACGCTTGGCGGACGTGGTTTTGCAATCATCGCTCCGAACACAAGCAATTCAGGAATCAGCATCGGCAAGACGCCGGACTTTTCCCAAGGTATTTCCCCCCCCCTGCTTTACAGCAACAGCCCGGGCTTCGTTCTGCGTCAGGCAAATTCCTCAAAAACAGACTACCTTGGCAACGTCAACGGTTTCGAGGTGCAGTGGGGTCGCTGGCAGGGTACCGCTCAATACCCATTGCACTACCAGTACCACCTGAGCAATGGCGCGCTTTTCAACGAGATTGTTGGCGATGTGCTGGTGGTATCCGCGATTCCGTCGGCGACTGCTTCACTCACAGGCGCACATTATTTCGAGACGGTCGGCAACTTCCTGGCGGGCGGCAACACAAGTATTGACAGCGTGACTGGAAGTTTCAATATCGATCTGAACAGCGGCCTCCTCACCAATGGCAAGTTGAAGCTGATCGCGGCATCCGGCCAGCAAACCTGGACGACAGATACATTTTCTAATTCTGAACCAGTCAGCAATGCCATACTGCCTGTCACTCCCCTGAATGGCGTGATCACCGTCCATGGTTCCAACGCCACATACGATTTCGACGGCAGCATTACAGGAGTTTTCACAGGCAGCGGAGAACTCGGATTTGCAGCGGGCTTTGATCTGCGACGATTGGCGAGCAGTCAGCGTCTGCAGGGTGCTGTGCTTTTCGAGAAGATCGTCCTGGAGCCCGTATACACAGCGTCAGAGTACGACGATTTTGAAGAGGATGGTCGGTTCGGTTTCTTCTTGAGCGGCAAGGAACCTGGCGGAGATTATGACCGCCTGGCCTTGTATGGAACGACCCTTGTCAACGACAACGGCAGTGCGGGTGCCACTGAGGATTTCATCGCCTCGGATATCAGTGATGTACTCGCCATTGACGACTCTCCCGAGAAAATCCTGCAACGCAAAACTGCCCAAATTACCGATCTCACCACCAACGTCAATTTGACAGGGATCAACTGGGGCAGATGGTCTACGAGTCCGAGTCCGAGTCCGAGTCCGAGTCCTGAGCCGAGTCCGAGTCCTGAGCCGACTCCGACTACTCCGGGAGAAGACCCCTATTTCCGCTTGTTTGATCAATTCAATGATGATCGCAAGTACGAGAACCTGGAAACCTATGCCATCTGGGCGAACTTCGAACCCACCAGCGCAGCCAATCTGACTGCTATTGGCAACGTCAAAAGAACCTATGCCGGCCAGGATGCCACCGCGGTGGGTCTGGTCAGTCACATGATCGCCAGCGGCAGCAACACTGTTCACGAGATCAAGTCGGTTTTTGACATCGATTTTGCAACGGGCGTTCTCAGCAACGGCTTGTTGTCACTGTGCGTGGGCGGCGGCTCCAGTTGCAACAATGGTTCAGAGGTTTGGGACATCACTTACACGGGCAATTTCCACCACGGAGTCCTGACAGGTTTCGATATCGTAGAGACCAGGATCGATAATCTGGGCCTTTCCATGTCAGGCACCATCCTCGGGGCGTTCACTGGCACTGAGGCCCAGCACTACATCGGTGGCGTGAACATGTATGTCACGAACAACCCCTCGCGGAACGTCACTGCCGCCTTCCTGATGGGCCAGTCAACTTACCTGACTGGCGAGGAGATCAACGGCCTCAATGATGATCAATACGGTATGCTGGCAAGCTCAGGTGCCAACTACCTTTTGCGCGGTGGCCGCATGCTGCAGTCGGCAAATTCCAACAACTATGCGCTCGCTGATGTATCTCTGGAAGACAGTAATTGGCACAGCTCTGCGGCGTTTCACAAGGACGTGCCCATAAACATTTTGCGACGCAACTCCAACAACCAGACTGTCAACGAAGACGTCTTGGACGATGACGGGACGCTGACCTGGGGCAAATGGCTGGGTTCCAGTAGCGCACCGATCCGTCGCATCTCCTTTAATCCCACCAATCCCACCGAGACAGGTCTGGAGCAGGACGCGTACTGGTTCATCGCCACGCCAAGTGCCCCGGCATCGCTGGCGGGCAAATACGCAGCCTACTCAAACGTGATTGCCGTACAAGGCGGTGGCTCCACGCCAGGCGCGCTGGAGAAGAGCGATGTCAAGGATTTCGGATTCACGGTGGACATGGGCACTGGCACGATCAGCAATGGCAACATTCGCGTTGAGAATGGGGTTACCTGGAACGTGGATTTCACCGGCCAGGCGCGCAGCAAGTTCATTGGCTTCGGCCCTTACCTGGCACTGACCATTGGCAATGCCGGCACTTCCGAAT
Organism: uncultured Gammaproteobacteria bacterium; assembly: GCA_903889815.1. GTDB lineage: Bacteria > Pseudomonadota > Gammaproteobacteria > Pseudomonadales > Pseudohongiellaceae > UBA5078. Next base: position 10,065 of record CAISYX010000261.1, on the reverse strand, counting down.
ACAACCCCAACTACAGCTTTGCCGGCAACATGGCAGGCATGTTCATCAACACAGGAAACCAGGCAGTCCTGTCATTTGCGTTCAAGAATGTTCATGCGTCCGGCGCTGGCGAACACGTTTCCGGAACGCTGGCAGTGGGCAAGGAAGACCTGACAGTTGATTGGGGAGACTGGAACAACTCGACCATCGCCAATCTCAGTGGAGCTATTGAGACAGACGCAAACAACCTGTTTGACGGCTTGCAGTTGACTCCGGAGTTTGTAATCAACCAGCTGCAGGGAGCGTGGCGATACGGCTTGTCTGATGGCGCCGGCTACGGGACCGGGTCTTCGGCAGGCACCTTCAGTGATGTCAATGCCCGCTTCAATATTGACTTTGAAGATGGGTCCATCACCAACGGTAACCTCGAGGTGATCTCAGGCACAGTCGCGCAGAAATGGCGCCTTGAGTTCGATGGCACTCTGGCCAACGGCAATGTGATTTTGACACCAAAAACCGGCAGTCTGACTATTACGAATGTCGGCACGAGCGCCAATATCCCATTGGTAGGTCCAGGATCGGCGAATCTCGGCGGCGCGTTCACGGGTGCCAGTGGCAGCGGATTTGTAGGCGCATTCGACCTGCGCGACTCCGCGCCGATCATTCAGAATTCAGTCCAGGGTGTCTTTACACTGCAGAAGGATTTCGAAATTACCGGCTGCTGATTCAGGCAGCGATGCTCAGCCGCACTGGAGCATCAAATATCAGCATCCAGCTCCAGCGACGCCGAATTGATGCAGTAGCGCAAGCCGGTGGGCGCTGGCCCATCGGGAAACACGTGGCCCAGATGCGCCTGGCAATGGGCACACAACACTTCCGTGCGCAGCATGCCGTGACTGCGGTCAACTTCCTCTTTGACATGCCCCGGTGCCACCGGCTGCCAGTAACTGGGCCAGCCGCTTCCGGAATCATACTTGGTGTCTGATGCAAACAGGGGGTTCGAGCACACGGAGCAGCGGTAAAGCCCCGGCGTCTTGCTGTTCCAGTAGCGCCCGGTGAAAGCACGCTCCGTGCCCTTCTGACGCACGATGCGAAAGCCCTCTTCACCCAGACGTTCACGCAGCTCCTCGTCGTTCCTGATCCTTACTTCGATGTCCTTCATGCCCTTAGCCTCTCTGCTGTACGCGCAAAAACAGCACACTATGTGCTCTGTCAATTTTGCTGCAGGAGTTTACAATAGCCGCCCTGACGCCCGCTGCACAAGGCACACGGCGCAATCCACACGCACAGATCACCCCGGGGTGGTCCGTGAAGGCAGAGACTCATCGCTATGAAGAAGATCAGGCAGTCCGACAAGCTGAACAAGGTCTGTTACGACATCCGTGGTCCGGCACTGGTGGAAGCCAAGCGCCTCGAAGAAGAAGGCCATCGCATCCTCAAGCTCAACATCGGCAACCCGGCGCCCTTTGGCTTTGAGGCACCCGACGAGATCATTCAGGACGTCATCCGCAATCTCTCCAATGCCCAGGGCTACAGCGATTCCAAAGGCTTGTTCTCGGCCCGCAAGGCCATCATGCAGGAATGCCAGCAACTGCAGATCAAGGGTGTCGACATCAATGACATCTATCTGGGCAACGGCGTCAGCGAGCTGATTGTCATGGCCATGCAGGCGCTTCTCAACAACGGCGACGAAGTGCTCATCCCTGCCCCGGACTATCCGCTTTGGACCGCCGCCGTCAGTCTTGCAGGCGGCACGCCGGTGCACTATGTGTGCGACGAAGCGGCCGACTGGTTCCCCGACATCAAGGACATTGAAAAGAAGATCACGGCCAACACCAAGGCCATCGTGATCATCAACCCGAACAACCCCACCGGAGCGGTGTACAGCAAGGATATTCTGGAAGACCTCATCCGCGTGGCGCGCAAACACAAGCTGGTGGTGTTCTCTGACGAAATCTACAGCAAGATTCTCTACGACGATGCGAAACACATTCCGATCGCATCGCTGTGCGACGACCTGTTCTTCATTACCTTCAACGGGCTTTCCAAAGCGTATCGTCTGGCGGGGTTCCGTTCCGGCTGGATGATTCTGAGCGGCGCCAAGGACAAGGCGCAGAACTACATAGAAGGCCTGGAGATCCTGTCGAACATGCGGCTGTGCGCCAACGTGCCGGCGCAGTTTGCGGTGCAGACCGCGCTGGGCGGTTACCAGAGCATCAACGAATTGATTCTGCCTGGGGGAAGACTGCGCGAGCAGCGTGATCTGGCATGGAACCTGATCACCTCGATTCCCGGTGTGAGCTGCGTGAAGCCCAAGGGCGCGATCTACATGTTTCCGAAGCTCGACCCGCAGATGTATCCGGTGAAGGACGATGCGAAGTTCGTGTTCGATCTGCTGGAGAAGGAGAAGATACTGCTGGTCCAGGGCAGCGCCTTCAATGTCACGGACACGCAGCATTTCCGCATTGTGTTTCTGCCCAACGCTGATGTGCTGACGCAGGCCATCGGCAAGATCGAGCGCTTCCTGTCCCGCGCGGAATTCTGATCATTCAGACCGCGCTGCCCCACTGAAAGCCCAGTGCCGTCACTTGCGATGCAAGGGCGGCATTGTCTCTCCCCTCCTCCAGCCCGGCCACCTGCAGTGTGTAATGCGCGAACTCGCGACGCTCACTGATGCGCTTGCGAATCGCATCGAAAACTGCGGCCCCCGGTTCTGACGCGCGCAATTCCTGGTCAATCTGCAGCACTGGCAAAGCAGCCCGCAGACAGCGTGCCAAGGCCAGCTCGCCGGTCCCGGCGCCGCCAAGGTCGACCGTCAGTGTGACTCGCTCCGCAGCCGCAGGTATCGCAGCACACGCATCCGGCAACGCGAAATACTGCAGGAAATCCCGGTAATTGCGCTCACTGGCACTGGCCTTGGCTTCCACGCTGTAGCCTGCAATATGCGGCGTGCCAAGGGCCACGTGTTGCAACAAGGCTGAAGAAATGTCGGGCTCGTTCTCCCACACATCCAGAATGCACTGAAGATCATTGCGTCGCTGCAAACGGGCCAGCAGCGACGCATTGCACACCACGCCACCGCGGGCCGCATTGATCAGCACGGAACCAGCGGGCAAGGAATCGATGCGCGTCTTGTCCAGCAGGTGCCAGGTGGAATGTGGTCCCTCGCGCGTCAGCGGCGTATGCAGGCTGATGATTGATGCCTGCAGAGCCTCATCCATGGAGCAGAACGGCACGCGGGAATGGCGGCCATCCCGACGGCTCTCCATTTCCACGAAGGGATCACAGACCAGGACCTCAATGCCCAGTGTGCGCAGCGCCGTGTAAAAGCGCGAGCCCACCTGCCCGAAACCGATGATGGCCACGGAGCGGCCGTGCAGAGTGAGATCCCCTCGCAGCATCAGCTCAGCAAGGCTGGCGAGACAGTATTCCACCACGGCATTGGCATTGCTGCCGGCCGCCTCTGCCACGGCGATGCCCTGCTGCGCCAGCCAGGGCAGATCCAGGTGATCGGTGCCACTGGTGGCCGTCGCCACAAAGCGCACGCGGGAGCCTTCCAGCAGCGCGCGATCAACCCGCGTAATGGAACGCACCAGCAGCACGTCGGCATCCCGCACCTGCTCTCGAGATATGGCCCGGCCAGGCATCAGCTGCAGCTCGCCATGGCCGCGATAGAGATCGGCCACCGCCACAATGTTTTCATCGGCAACGATTTTCATGTGGTTTCTTCTGCTGCTGGTTGCAGCCCCTGCAACAGCGCCAGAAAACGCTCGCACGCGAGGTCCTCAACAGCCATTTGCTCCAGCAACACCGCCACGCCTTCCACATCCGGGCAGCGCCACTGCAGGTCCATGATGCCCGCCTGCGAGAAAGCTTCGGCCGGGTCATCAACATCATCCACAATGGTGGCCAGCGTGCGGCTCAGGCGTGCCTGCGCTTCGTGACGGCGCAACAGGTCTGCACCCTTGCTGGCCCCGCGATAGCGCAGACTGCCCACATCCTGCAGATTTTCATAGAGCAGCGGAATGGACTCAAAGTGCTGCAACAGGCTCGTCGCAGCCACCGGGCCGATGCCGGGTACTCCGGGAATGCTGTCCACGGCGTCGCCTACCAGCCCCAGGTAGTCAGGAATCTGCTCCGGGCGGATGCCGTACTGGCGTTGGATGTCTTTGCGGTAGCGGCGGGTGTTGCCGGTGTAGTCCCACAGATGGTCCACATCGCTGCGCAGAAGCTGGGCGAGGTCCTTGTCGCGGGAGACGATGCAGACGGGGCGTTTGCCTGGCGGCGGAGTCGGTTCGCGGGCAAGGCCAGCTCCTGCAGAGGCAGTTCCCATAGACGCCAGCGTGCCGATGATGTCGTCGGCCTCGTAGACTTTGCTGCCCCACGCCGCCACGCCCATGAGCGGGGCCAGCGCCGCGCAGGCTTGCAGTTGCCGCGCCAGTTCCTCATCCGGCAGTTCACGGTTGGCCTTGTACGCCGGGTACAACGTATGCCGGAAGCCGCAGAACAGACTTTCGTCGAAGGCTACGGCGATGGACCTGGGTCGGGTCTGACGCAGAAAGCGGTTCAGAAACTGGGCAAACCCAAAAAAGGCACTCAGGTCGCGGCCCTCTTTCGAGAGCACTTCATAATGCGGCGAGAACCAGGCCTGGAAGATGTAGATGGACGCATCCACCAGGTACACAGGGTCGCTCTGCCGCGGCGTCATGGCGTCAGGCCTTGCGGATCAGGTAATGGTAACGATCATCGTGCTGCGAACTTGCCAGCAGCTCATGGCCCAGGAACAAGCAGAACTTCGGCACGTCGCGCGTCGTGGAAGGATCCGTGGCGATGATCTCGAGCACGTCTCCCGAGGCCATGTCTCTGATGCGGTTGTGCAGCAGCATCACGGGCTCGGGGCAGAACAGACCGCAGGCGTCCAGCTGGACAGTCGGCTCGGGAACAGCAGAGGTATTTTCGGTCATGCAACGCTCTCGCTCTGGCAATGGCGCCCTTCAGCGCAGGCTGATCAAGGAACAGGTCTCGGTCTGGGTGTCGAAGCTCACCGCGACATCGCCACGCTCCAGTTGCCGGCGCAGCATGCTTACTTTCTGCGCCAGCGTGTACTGCTCATGGCCATAGTCGGTGCCCTCACGCGTGGCGAATTCTTCGAGAATTGCCGTCACGGTATCGGGGGCCAGCTGCTGCCACGGAATCTGCATGGAAGGTCTCAGCCGATGTTCATGATATCGATGGGAGTGGCTTCATCACTGATGGCCTTGAGACCCGAGAACGGAAACAGGCGCGGATCAGCCAGCTGGGAAGGCGCCACATTGGCGATGCTGCGGAAGATGCTTTCCACGCGACCGGGGTACTCGCGGTCCCACTGCTTGAGCATCTCCTTGATGGTGCGCCGCTGCATGTTCTCCTGGGTGCCGCAGAGATTGCACGGGATGATCGGGAACTCCTTCAGCTTCGCATAGCGCGCAATTTCCTGCTCGCTGCAGTAGGCCAGCGGACGGATCAGCACGTTCTGCTTGTCGTCGCTGAGCAGCTTGGGCGGCATGGCCTTGAGCGTGCCGCCGAAGAACATGTTCAGGAACAGGGTTTCGACGATGTCTTCCCGGTGATGACCAAGGGCCACCTTGGTGGCGCCGATCTGCTTGGCATAGCTGTACAGGCTGCCCCGGCGCAGGCGTGAGCACAGGCCGCAGAAGGTCTTGCCCTCGGGCGTCTTGTCCTTGACGATCGAATAGGTGTCCTGCTCGATGATGTGGTACTCCACGCCAAGCTTGCTCAGGTAATCGGGCAGGACGTGTTCGGGAAAACCCGGCTGCTTCTGGTCAAGGTTCACGGCGATCAGGCGGAAATCGATGGGCGCGTGCTTCTGCAGACTCAGCAGAATGTCCAGCATCGTGTAGGAGTCCTTGCCGCCGGACATGCAGACCATGACATAGTCGCCCTCCTCTATCATGTTGTAGTCGGCGATGGCCCGCCCGACGTCGCGCCGCAGATTCTTGTGGCTGCGGTTGAGCAGACGCTGGCGGCGCAGGGCCTGGCTGTCGGCCTCGGCGCTGGCGGTCGTGGGATTGGAGATGTCTGTCGTCGTCATTGCGTCACCTGGAACATTCATGCGTAAAAACGGGAATCTGCGGCTGCCATGGCGCGCAGTCCTGCAGTGGGAGAATACAAGGGGCCAAGCGCAGCGTGGCGATCTGCCAACGCGCAGAAAGTACGGGCGCCCATGCTGTCTATATAGCGCAGCGCTCCGCCTCGAAACCGCGGGAAACCAAGTCCCAGCACCAGCCCCATATCCGCCTCGACAGCCGTGTCGACGATGCCGTCTTCCAGACAACGGGCGGCTTCCAGGCACATTGCCAGCATCATGCGCTCGACAATTTCGGCTGCGCTGAACTGTCGGGCCGGGCCTTGCACCACGCGGATACGGGACAGGCAGTCCTCGTCCAGCTGCTTTTGCAGGCGGCCAGTCTTGTCTGCAGTGTAGCGATAGAAGCCGGATCCTGTCTTCTGCCCCAGCTGACCTGCCTCGAACAACAATTGCATCGCGCTTTTGAATTCGTAGTGCATGCGCTCCGGGAAGCCAGCCGCCATGACGGCCTGAGCATGGACGGCGGTGTCGATGCCGACAACATCCAACAGCCAGGCCGGGCCCATCGGCCAGCCAAAGGCTTCCATTGCTGCGTCAATCTCGCGGTAGTCCGCGCCGTCCCGCAGCAACATGGAGAAGGCCCCGAAATACGGAAACAGGATGCGGTTGACGAGAAAGCCCGGGCAGTCCTTCACCACGATGGGCGTCTTGCCCATGCGCTGTGCACAGGCCACGGTCGTTGCAATGGCCGCTGCGCTGCTGCGTTCGCCGCGAATGACTTCCACAAGCGGCATCAGCGGCACCGGGTTGAAGAAGTGCATGCCGCAGAACTGCTCCGGCCTCGCCAGGCTGTTGGCCAGCGCGGTGATGGAAATGGTCGAGGTATTGGAGGCCAGCACCGCTCCGGGCGCGAGCCGGCTTTCCACCTCTGCCAGCACCTTCTGTTTGACGCCCTGATTCTCGACCACTGCCTCGACCACCAGATCAACGCCGTCAAAGCCCGTGTAGTCCAGGGTGGGCTGGATGCTTGCCAGGATGTCCTGCGCCGCGTCGGCGGTCAGGCGGCCCTTTTGCACCTGCTTGTGAAGCAGCTGGCCGGCCTCTTTCAAGCCTGCATCCAGCCCCGTCTGCGCGATGTCCTTCATCACGACCGGCAGACCCTTGAGCGCTGCCTGATAAGCGATGCCACCGCCCATGATGCCAGCGCCGAGCACTGCCACGCATTTGACGGGCAGTGCCTGAGCCTGCCATTGCCGGGTCTTTTGCCGCAACCATTGCTCACCGGTAAACAGGCCGATCAGATTGGTTGCCACATTGCTCCGGGCAAGCGCGACAAAACACTCAGTTTCAACACCCAAGGCCTGCGCAGCAGGCAACAGCACACTCTGCTCAAGGCTCTGCAGTGTCGCGAGCGGGGCTGGGTTGTGGGGATTGCGTGCAGAGTGCAAAAGCGCGTGGGCCTCGGCCAGGACCTGGCTCAGCCCGGGCCCTTCCTGCGCAGCGGCTGCCTGTTTGAGCGCGCGACGTGCCTGCCAGTCTGCGGGCGACTGCAGGGCCTCTTCAATTTGCTCCAGCGCGGCATCCATCAGCAGCTTGCTGTCCACCAGCGCGTCGATGGCGCCCGCGGCCAAGGCGTCTGCAGCGCTATGTGAGGTGCCGGAGAGTATCCAGGTCAGCGCCGGCGGCAGGTCCATCACCCGCGGAGCGCGGACTGTTCCGCCAAAGCCGGGACAGATGCCCAGCCCCACTTCCGGAAATCCGAATACGGCCGCCTCGCTGGCTACGCGATAGTCGGTGGCCAGACAGAATTCGAAGCCGCCCCCCAGTGCCTGGCCATCCACCAGACATGCAGTTGGTATGGGCAGTTCAGCCAGCGCCGTGAAGAGCGCATTGCATTGCAGCCCCCATGCCTTGAGGTCTTGCGCCGGCTGCCGGAACACGCTCGCAAACTCGGTGATGTCAGCACCGACGATGAAACTGCCCTTGGCGCTGCTGCAAACCAGTCCGCGCAGATCGCTGGCGCCGACAAGCACCAGCAGATCGCGCAGCTCGTCCAGCGTCAGTCGGTTGAATTTGTTGACGGGAGAACCCTGCAGATCGAAACACAGATGGCCGATGCCGGACGCGAGTCGTGTCAGTTGCAAGGCATTTCCGTGGTACATGGGGGCGACTCCGCAGAGCGTGAAAGTGGCCGGCATTATAGTCAAACTCCTGAGCCATAGACAGGACGCCGAGGGCAGCTGTGCCTTGTCTTGCCCGCCCCGCTTCCCGCAGAATAGCCCGTAAACCCCGCCAGGAGAGGCAGTCAATGAAGTTTCCGAGTTTCACCATTGCAGCACTGCTGCTGTGGTCCGGTTGCACGCAGGCAGCCGAGCACGCCACGATCGTGCTGTACCACCACATTTCCGAGTCCACGCCCCCCTCCACCAGCGTGCCCCCAGCCCGTTTTCGGGAGCATATGAATCACTTGCGGGACAACGGATTCAATGTCATGGCACTGCCGGAACTGTTGTCGGCACTGCAGTCCCGCCAGCCCGTGCCCGACAAGACGGTGGCCATCACGTTTGACGATGGCTACATCTCGATTTACGACACCGCCTTTCCGATGCTGCAGGAATACGGCTTCCCGTTCACCGTATTCATCAACACGCAGCCCCATGACGATTCGCAGGCAGGCTACATGAGCTGGGGGCAAATCCGGGCGATGTCAGACGAGGGTGTCACCATCGCCAATCACATGGAAAACCATCCGCACATGGTGGATGCCCTGCCCGGCGAAGATCAGGCGGGCCGCACCGCAAGGCTGCGGGAAGAATTCCTGCGGGCCCAGGAGCGCATCAAGGCCGAGACGGGCCAGGACCACCGATTCATGGCCTATCCCTATGGCGAATATGACCTGTCCAACAAGGCCATGATTCAGGAGCTGGGATTCATCGCGCTCGGGCAACAGTCCGGTGCGGTGGGCTTCGATTCAGATTTTCTGGCCCTGCCTCGTTTTCCCTTTGGTGGCAGCTTCATCGAGCTCAGCGACTTCGCACAAAAGGTGCAGACCTTGGCGTTCCACCTGCTGCAAGTAGACCCCGAGGACACGATCACCGATGACACCAGCCCCGACGTCACGCTGCAGTTCGCCCCGGGTGACTTCAATTTCAGGCAGATAGGCTGCTACGCCGGCGGTCAGCCCATGCAGATGGAATGGCTGGATCAGGAGAATGGGTTGGTGAAACTGAGCACGGAGCAGACCTTCAACTTGCGGCGCTTCCGCTATCTGTGCACGGCACCGCTGCGGGATTCGAACCGGTTCTACTGGTATTCGAAGGACTGGACGCGCTCGACGCCCGCCAATCAGGACTGAGGCTCAACCTCGCTCGTCGTGCTTGCGAAGCTCGTTGATGCGAATCATGTCGCGTATTTCGGCCACATAGGCGCGGCCACGTTCCGAGTAGCGGGTCAGTCCGTCGGCCAGCTGGTGGGAATCCAGAGGCTTGTCATGCAGGCGCATGTGGGCACGCAGCTCGCGGAAATACTCGTAGGTGGGGTTGGAATTCAGATTGCGGTAATAGGCCTTTACGGCGGCATGGACGGAGGCAAAAGCGCGGACTTCGTGGCTGGCATCATCCGCACGTTGGCCAGGGATCAGTCCACAGCCCTCATCGAAACACCATTGTCCGAAGATATTGTTGCCTTCCTTCGCAAAACGCGATGTGCCCCAGGCCGATTCCGTTGCCGCCTGTGCCAGCGCAAGAGACGGGGGAATGATGTCCACCCGCAGCAGCAACTCCTCCACCATGTCGACGATCGGCAGGTCATTGCGGGAAATGCGGTACTCCGCGGCGATCAGGTCCAGCGCATGGCGCTCGGCAGTACTGAGCAGCGCGCCTCCTTCCAGAATGGCGCGAAAGCCCAGCAACCGCTCGCGACTTTTCAGAATGTGGACATTTTCTTCTTCGATATAGGCGTGGAAATAGGAAAAGAAGGCCTGCTTCTTCGCTTCGATG
>CAISYX010000260.1 GCA_903889815.1 uncultured Gammaproteobacteria bacterium | reverse complement strand
GGATCTCACCACGGTGGGTGCCGGCAGTATCAAACACGGCCGGCAGGCGCACCACCTCCTCGGACAGGTCGGTCAGATTGACCGGCATGCGCGCGGTCTCTACGCCATCGAGCAGCAGGCGCACTTCCGCCTGATCCACATGGACACTGCCAGTGCTGCGCACCCGCGCCAGAATTTCGTATTCACTTTGATTTTCAATAAGCTGGTCGGGTGAACGCACATCGGTCAGCAACAGGTTGCGGGACGGGCCATCGCCCACATCCACCGGGTTCAGGTGCACACCGGGGGACATCACCCAGCCAGAGTCGTCCTCGCCCATGCCGCTGGCCTGGTAATCAGACACCAGGTGAATGGTACGGCTCTCGTGGCGTGCGGACTCCAGCAGATCGTTGGCGAGTCGCAGCGCCGGCATGAAGCGCGTCACCTCGAAGCCAGGCTCGGGCAGCGCGTCCAGAAAGGCCCTGGCCCCGTCCAGATCGGTGCTCAGTTCCCGCACGCTCACGGCAGAACCGCCAAAGGCGACGATGCCCACTTCGTCACCTGCGGACATGCCGGCAAGCAAATCACGTGCTGCCGTGCGGGCCAGCGCATTGCGTTCGCCGTAACGCATGCTCATCGACACATCCAGCAGGATCACCGCAGACTCCGGCTCGGCGTCCACCAGCCCCGCGATGGCGCTGTCAAACAGCGGGCGGGCGAAGGCAAACACCAGCAAGGAGATCACCGCCGCACGCAGCAACAGCAGCAGCCACTGCTGGATCTGCTGAAACAGGATCAGCTTCTTCGAGGTGTTCTTGAGAAAGCGCAGCGTGCCGAACAGCATCTTCGGCGGTTTTTCCTTGCGAATCAGGTGAATGGCGATGGGAATCGCCGCTGCAAGGAGACCGAACAGGAACAGCGGACTCAGGAAGCTCATTCAGAAACTCCTGGCGCGGCGCGAAATATAGGAATACAGCGCCGTGTCCAGCGGCTGGGAGGTATTGAGCAGACAGTAGTCCACGCCACTGCTCTGGCACTGCTTCTTGCAATAGGCCAGGTACTGGCCCAGGTTTTCCAGATAAGCATCGCGGATCGACTGCGGCTGCGTGATGTAGCTCTCGCTGGTCTCGGCATCGATGAACTCGGTGGCTTCCTGAAAGCGGAAATGCAGTTCGGCATCGTCCAGCACATGGAACACGATCACGTCATTGCCCATGGAGCGCAGACGTTGCAAGGTCTTGATGGTCTTCTCTTCGTCTTCAAGCATGTCGCTGATCAGAATGACCATGCTCTTGCGATTGAGGCTGGTGGCCAGGTCCGACAAGGGCTTGACCACATCGGTGCGCGACCCCGCCTTCAGTCCCGCCAGCACCCGCAGGATGCGAATCAGATGGGGCTGCCGGCACAGCGCGGGAATGTAGTCGTTGACCTTCTCGTCGAAGGTAATCAGGCCCACGGCATCGCGCTGCCGCATGATGAAATAGGCCAGTGCCGAGGCCAGCGTGCGCCCGTACTCCAGCTTGCTCATCGCCCCCGAGGCGTAGCCCATCGACGCGCTGGAATCCAGCACCACATAGCAGCGGACATTGGTCTCGTCCTCGTACTGCTTGATGTAGAACTTGTCGCTGCGGGCGTAGAGCTTCCAGTCCACATGACGCATGTCGTCGCCACGGTAATAGTGACGATAGTCGGTGAACTCCACGCTGAACCCGCGATGCGGACTCTTGTGCAGCCCCGAGACAAACCCTTCCACCACGACGCGTGCGCGCAGCTCCAGATTGTTCAGGCTCGAGAGGACCGTGGGGTCGATGAAGGTGGTGTTCGCTGCCATGGGATGCGTATACCGCGCTTAGTAGTCGGAGGTCGGTTCTGGCACTGTTTCGATCAGGCGTCGGATCACTTCATCCGTCGTCACCCGTTCGGCTTCGGCATGGAAATTCAGCAGTACGCGATGACGCAGCACGGCCGGCGCCAGGGCACGGATGTCGCCGTAGGACACGTTGTAACGGCCGCGCAGCAGCGCACGCACCTTGCCGGCCAGCACCAGGTTCTGCGAGGCGCGGATGCCCGCACCCCAGCTGACCCAGTCGTTGACGAAGCTGGGCGCCAGCGGGCTGTTCGGCCGGGACGCGTGCACCAGACGCACCGCGTAGCGGATCACGGCCTGGGCCGCGGGCACCTGACGGGCGATACGCTGGAATTCCAGAATGTCGTCGCCGCTGAGCGGGTGGGCCACGGTGTTGTCGACGATCTGCGTGGTATTGCCCACCACCATCACTTCGTCATCTTCCGACAGATAGCCAAGTTCGATCTTGAACATGAAGCGGTCGAGCTGCGCTTCGGGCAGCGGGTAGGTGCCTTCCAGTTCGATGGGGTTCTGGGTCGCCAGCACAAAGAATGGCTTCGCCATCTTGTGGGTAACACCGG
>CAISYX010000259.1 GCA_903889815.1 uncultured Gammaproteobacteria bacterium | reverse complement strand
GTGTCCTTTGCAGTGCACTGGATCAAGGCCGAAATGCACGAGTTCATCCTGCGCAACTGGCGCATCGTGAAAATCGCCACTACCAAGGCCCAGCGCAAGCTGTTCTTCAATCTGCGCAGCTCCAAGAAAAGCCTGGGCTGGCTGACCAATGACGAAGCGCAGGCCATGGCTGACGAACTGGGTGTGGATGCGAAAGTGGTCCGCCAGATGGAAGGTCGCATGAGCTCCTACGACATGGCATTCGACGCTGATCCGGACGCCGACGATGACGTGGCGTACAAGTCGCCCGCCTACTTCCTGGAAGACGATGCTTCTGACATGGCAGAGTCCATCGAAGCCGCCGAGTGGGAAGAGACCAAGAACAACAGTCTTTACCTGGCAATGGGCGAACTCGATGAGCGCAGCCGGGACATCATCACCAGCCGCTGGCTGGCTGAGGACAAGGCAACCCTGCATGAACTGGCGGCCAAGTACCACGTATCCGCTGAGCGCATCAGGCAGCTGGAAAAGAACGCGATGGACAAGGTCAAGGCCATGATAGCCGCCTGATCACGGCCCGCTCCGAAAAAGCCGCTGAGGGGTTTGTCCTGGCGGCTTTTTCATTTCTGGAATCCGGCACCGATCCGGACCGAGGACTGACATGAACAATCTGTTTCTGGTACTCGCAGGGTTGAACGGCTTTATCGCCGTCTCTCTCGGAGCATTCGCCGCACATGGCCTGAAGAGCATGCTGGGACCGGACCTGCTGGCCACTTTCCAGACCGGGGTGCAGTACCACATGTACCACTCGCTGGCCCTGCTGGCAGTTGGCATTCTGGTGCTGCAGTTCCCGGCACAGACGGGGCTGCGAATTGCCGGCTTCCTCTTCCTTGCCGGCATCATCATTTTCTCGGGGAGCTTGTATGTCCTCGCACTGAGCGGCATCCGCTGGCTGGGCGCCATCACACCCATTGGCGGCGTGGCATTTCTGGCAGGCTGGGCATTGCTGGCGTGGTCAATGTTGAGAGCGCAGGCCTGAGGACTCTCCATGCAGATTCTGGTCAACGGCAAGGACACGGCAGTGCCTGAGGGCAGCACTCTGCAGGATCTGCTGATCCAGCTCGGACTTGGCGAGTCCAGGCTGGCGCTGGAATGCAATCAGGTCATCGTGCCGCGCAGCCAGCACGCTTCGCAGATTCTGCAGAACGGCGACACGGTTGAGATCGTCCACGCCATCGGCGGCGGCTGAGCATCACCCTCCTCCCTACCCTTGAACAAGCACAGGTTACTTCATGACAACACAGGACTCCCCGCTCGTCATCGCAGGCAAAGCCTACGCGTCGCGCCTCATCATCGGCAGCGGCAAGTACCAGAGTTTCCAGCAGAACCTTGACGCGCTGGTCGCCAGCGGCGCTGAGATGATCACGGTGGCCATCCGGCGCGTGAATCTTGGGCAGAATCGCGACGAGCCCAGCCTTCTGGAAGTGATATCTCCCACGCGATACACGATTCTTCCGAACACGGCCGGCTGCTACAACGCCGCCGATGCGGTGCGTACCTGCCGCATGGCACGTGAACTGCTGGATGGTCACAAGCTGGTAAAGCTGGAAGTGCTGGGCGACCAGAAGACGCTTTATCCCAACGTCACCGAAACCTTGATCGCCGCAGAAGAGCTGGTCAAGGACGGGTTCGACGTCATGGTCTACACCAGTGATGACCCGCTGATCGCCAAACGCCTGGAAGAACTTGGCTGCGTGGCGGTCATGCCGCTGGGGGCGCCGATCGGTTCCGGACTGGGCATTCGCAATCCCTACAACATCCGCATGATTCTGGAGAATGCCACTGTGCCTGTCATCGTGGACGCAGGGGTGGGCACAGCGTCGGATGCCGCGATCGCCATGGAGCTCGGCTGCCACGGCGTGCTGATGAACACCGCCATCGCGGAGGCACGCAATCCCGTCCTCATGGCATCGGCAATGAAAAAGGCTGTCGAGAGTGGCCGCGAAGCTTTCCTGGCCGGGCGCATGCCGCGCCGACTGTATGCGAGTGCCTCGTCACCCATCGACGGGACCTTTTTCTGAGCAATCCTGGCACCCCTGGCGACCCTACTACTCAATGGCCCGACCCCATGTCTGAATTGAAAGCAACTCCCGAACCTTCAGAGCTGGATCAGCAATCTTCTGGCGACGCCGTTGCGCATCTGCGCACCATCCGCAGTTATGTCATTCGCGGGGGGCGGCTGACCCCTTCGCAGCAGAATGCGCTCGAGAAATTCTGGCCACTGTTTGGCGTGAGCGATGTAGCCGCCCCTTTCGATGCGACGGCCCACTTCGGTCGGCAGGCACCACTGGTGCTGGAGATCGGTTTCGGAATGGGCGATTCGCTGCTGGCCATGGCACGCAACAATCCCCAGAAGGACTTCATCGGTATAGAAGTGCACAAGCCTGGCGTCGGCCGCCTGCTGCACGAGATCGACGCCCTCGGACTGCACAATCTTCGGGTGTACTGCCACGACGCGAAAGAGATATTGCGTGACTGCATCGCCGACGAAGCATTGTCCTGCGTGCAGATTTTCTTTCCCGATCCCTGGCACAAGAAGAAGCACAACAAGCGCCGTCTTGTGCAGGCAGAATTCATGGAGCAGCTGCGCCCAAAACTCGCCATCGGCGGCTCCGTGCATATGGCTACCGATTGGGAGCCCTATGCCGCGCACATGATGGAGGTGATTAGCGCACTGCCTGATTACCGCAACAGCGCAGGCGTGGGACAGTATGCCGGATCTACCGATCGCCCCCTCACCAAGTTCGAAAAGCGCGGGCAGCGGTTGGGCCATGTGGTCAATGATCTGGTGTTCATTCGCGAGCGCTGATCAGCGCTTCTCGACGATGGCCTCATAGACACCGTTCTTGAATTCCTCTCGGAAGCCCTCCCCGTTGGCTGGGGAGATCTGCGCCATAATGACTGTCACGATGCCCTGCACAGGATCGATCCAGAAGCGTGTGCCGGCAGAACCATCCCACCAGACTTCGCCCTGACTGACCGTATGGTCGTAGGCAGCAGGGTCCAGTGCATACGCGAAGCCGCCCAGCGTCCATCCGGAAGCTGCCATATAACCGCTGTCTTCCAGTGGCAACAGTGCATCAGCGACCGCGTTCTCCATCATCATCTGCACAGTTTCAGGCTGCAGGATGCGCTGACCGAAAATCTCGCCGCCGTTCAGAAACAACTGGGAGAACTTCGCGAAGTCCAGCGTTGAAGACACCAGTCCGACACCGCCTTCAACGAGAGGTACCTTTTCAGTGAAGGGAAGCTCTTCCATCTCGTGGACGCGCAGAGTGCCGTCGGCTGTCGGGCGATAGACCGTGGCAAGCCGGTCGACGCGTGACGGATCGACCCAGAACACTGTATCCGTCATGCCCATCGGGCCGAATACCCTTTGTTGCAGGAATTCATCGTAAGGCATGCCAGACACCACTTCGACCACTCGTCCCAGAATGGATGCGGAAAGCCCGTAGCGAAAGGCAGTGCCGGGATCCTCGAACAATGGCACGCGCGCCGCATTCTTAGCCATCTGTTCCAGCGTTATCGAACGAAGCCGCACTTTTTCAGCGACGTAGATGGCTGAACTGCGACTTCCAAGACCCGAGGTGTGGCGCATCAGATCTGCCACCAGGATGTCGCCCTGACGCTCGCGCGTCTGATTCATGTCAGGTGCAGAAGCATCCAGAAAGACACGCTGATTCGCGAACTCAGGCAGATACTTCGAAATGGGATCGTCGAGCTGTAGCTTGCCTTCTTCGAAGAGAATCATTGCGGCAAGACTTGTCACCGGGCGCGTCATGGAATAGATGCGGAACAGCGCATCCTGAGTCATCGCGCTGTCTGCTTCGATATCCCGCTTGCCAAGTGCCTCGAGGTATACCAGCTGGCCGTCGCGCAACACGGCGGCAACAACCCCTGCGATATGACCTTCATCCACATGGGCCTGCAGACGCTGCGTGACGCTGGCGAGTCCGGTGCTGGACAAGCCGACGGATTCCGGTGTTGCGCGCGCAAAATCCTGGGCCAACGCCAGGGGGCCGCTGATCGCAGCGAGAATTGCGCCGGTGAAAACTCTGGTCAACAGGCTTGGGAGTTGCATGGAAGTGCTCCTGGTTCTTTGAATGAGAGAGCTGACCCTTTCAGAGCCAGAGACGATGTTCGTGAGTGCGCAGCCAGCGCACATAGCGGCGGTAATCGGGGCACACAGACTCCACCAGTGCCCAGAACTTCGGGGAATGATTCATGTGGACCAGGTGGCCGACTTCGTGACAGATCATGTAGTCAATCACGGCATCGGGGGCCATCATGATCAGCCAGTTGAACTGGATGCGCCCGGTGGATGTGCAGTGTCCCCACTTGCTCTTTGTCTTGCGGAAAACGACTTCCTTCAAACGTCCGGCGACCTGCAGGTACGCCGCAAGCGCTTCGGCCCGCGGTGGCAATACCGTTCGTGCCTGCGCCAGCAGCCAGCGCTGCAGAACCTTGGATGCCCGCTCCGGCGTGAGGCCTCTGCCATGCAGCCGCATCTCTGTGTCAGTGATTTCGACATTTTCCGACATGGCGGGAATCAAGCGTACTCGCAGGGCGCGAGCCTTGTAATACACCGTTCCGCCGTCGCACAAATCCGGGCGCTGGGAATCCTGCGCGGCCTTGTGCTCAAGTTTGCGAAGAATCCACGGAATATGCGTGTAAACAAAGTCCTGAATCTGTGTCTGGCTGACATAGAACGGCACGCGCACTTCCACTGCCTGGTGACGCACATGGACGGCCATGGTCTTGCGCCGACCGCGGACTACTGAGTAGCCGACCGGCAGATTCGACTTGTCTTGCAGCTCGCGGACGATGCTGCCTTCGGAGTGACCTGTCATCTGGTTTCTAATGAAGAATGAATTGACGCATAATACGCAAATCGCTTCCGGGACGATACCGGCAGCTCCTCAGGTGTGCGCCAGCAATTCAATGAATTTTTCCAAGCAGGACAAACTGTACGCCAGCAGTCAGCCGACACAGGATTTCGTGTTCGATGACAAGGTGGCGGACGTATTCACGGACATGATCAATCGTTCCGTGCCGGGTTATGCCACTATTCTTTCCATGATCGGCACGCTCGCGGACCGTTATTGCGCACGCGGTTCGCATGTGTACGATCTGGGCTGCTCCCTCGGCGGCGCAACGCTGGCGATGGCCCATCACCTGTCGCACAAGGACTACAAGATTATTGCCGTGGACAATTCCAGCGCCATGGTCACTCGCTTCGATGCCGCGTTGACCATGCATGCAGACAGGTCACGTATTGAAACGGTCTGTGCCGACCTTGGCGATGTCGCGATTCACAATGCCTCGGTCGTTGTCCTCAATTTCACGCTGCAGTTCATCCCGGTGGAGCGGCGCAATGCCCTTTTGCGCAGGATTCATGACGGGATGAGGCCCGGCGGTATTCTGATTCTCTCAGAAAAAATCCGCTTCCCCGATGAAGGGTTGAATGCCCTGCTGATCGACTTGTATCACCAGTTCAAACAGGTCCAGGGCTATTCCCAGCTGGAGATCAGCCAGAAGCGTTCGGCGCTTGAGAACGTTCTCGTTCCAGAGACAATCGCTGATCACAAAGCGCG
>CAISYX010000258.1 GCA_903889815.1 uncultured Gammaproteobacteria bacterium | reverse complement strand
CGCATCATCAGAGGAATGGATCCCGTCATCCGCACTTCCAATGCGGGAAAGTCTTCCCGCAGGGGCTCGAACACTTCGTCGATCAGCAGACCGATCTCACTGAAGAACTGCTGGTACTGATAAGAGCCTGCGTTGTAGGCATTCAAGGTGATGTGCGAGCGGCTGTAATCATCGGAGACCAGGCTGCGCCTGTCATCCGGATTGGCGCTGTTGAACAGGTACAGCAACTGGGAAATCATCGCCTCGGTATCGGGCACGCGGTAGAAGGCAGGATCATTGTTGTTCATGAGCTGGCTGGTGTCCTTGACGATATCCGCCAGCGACCATGTGCGTGAGATCTGGTCCGCGTACTCACTTTCGATGCGTGCCTGCAGGGCATCTACTGCATGCAGCATCGAAGGATTGAGCAGGCCGTCGCTGATGCCGGTGTCAATCATGATTTCCATGCTCTGGGCGCCGGCCATGTGCTCATCCACGACAGCATAGGCTACCCGCATCTCACTGCCTTCCCGGGAAAGCTCCGAGATGTTGCTGTCGATACGCACCAGGCTGGTTCCGTAGATGCAGACGAGAAGAATGGCGCCGAACACGCCAAGTATCGTGGCCGGACTGCGTGCCACCAGACGCGGCACTGCTCGCAACATGGGCTCCTGCCAGTGCAGAACAGCGGCGGTGAGCACGCAGACCAGCGCAAGATAGGCCCCGATCTGCGGGCCCAGAACAGGCATGGCTACCACCAGCAACAGCATGCAGCATGCCGCTTTGCCAGAGCCTGACAAGACCTGCCAGCGCTGCCGCAGCCAGGACGAAGGGGCGCGTTCACGGGGCGTGCCGGGATGCCACACGCTGAGAAGGATCGGCAACAGCGCCATGGTAAAGAACAGCGCCAAGAAGACGCCTCCCGCCGACATCACGGCGAAGATGCGGATGGGCGTAAGGTCCGACAGACTCAGAGACATCACGCCGGCCATGGTAGTGATGGTCGTGACGAAAATTGCCAGACCGGTACTGTCATAGGCCGCATACACAGCCTTGTCGTGATCCAGCCCCTCGCGCCGGTAGCCGAAGTAGGCGCTCATCACGTGCACGCAGTCGGCAATGCCACAGGCGAAGATCAGCAGGCACGTCAGCACGATCATGGTGGACATGGGCACTGCGAGCCATGCAGTGGCTCCCCAGGTCCACAGCAGGCTCAGCCCGATGGTGAGAATGGGCCAGACTACCGCGCTGAAGGATCGGAACAGCACCCACAACAGCCCCACAAAGATGCCGATCATGGCAATGCCCAGCACCATCATCTGCTGCAGCATGCGGTAAATGAACTCGTTCATGGGCGGATTGCCCACCGGATAAAACTCCAGGACATCCGCGTGCTGCGTGTAGACGGCGCGAACGGCCGTGAAAAACGCGGTGTATTGGAACATGTCCACTGTCTGGAAGGGGATGTCCTGCACGGCGGCAGCTTCGTCGAAATCGAGTGCAAAGGAATCTGCCGCATCGAATGCGCTGAAACTCAGGTCCAGGGACACGTCAGCGGCGTCAATCAGTGGGGTGAAGCCCTCCACGGGCTCGGCGCCGAAGAGCGTCTGGATCAATATGCCGGCGTAGCGACCGTCGGCGGAATAGAAGAGCAGGCGGTAATCGTCTTCTGTCAGTGCGCGCTCTCGAATGGCACGCACGGCTTCGGCAGACTCTGGCAATTGTTCTGGAACAAGGCGGTCTGAACGCAGCGTGTCGCCGTCGACGCTCTGCACACGGGCGGTGGTGAGCGATTGCACGCGCCGGATATTGTCCAGTTCTTCGAGGATGACCGGCTCGCCGTCAATTTCCTCTGGATAGTTGCCCGGGTCGAGCTGTCGCCAATCTTCCAGCTCCCGGGTCAGGGCCTGCGCAGCGCGCAGGGACTGTGCTGAAAATACGTCGCCGTCCAGCGCCCGGTAAACCAGAAACACGGAGTCGTCACTGCCGAACTGTTCGCGGAACTCGTTGAGCGCGGCAATCGCCGGGTCATCCTGGTCGATGAAGCTGTCGATGGTCATGTCGAGCGTGGTGCGTGTGGCAGCGCCATAGCCCATGAAGATGGATGTGCCGATCAGAATGATAAGCACAGGCCAGCGTGCGCGGAGTATCCGCGTGGGAATGAGCGCGAAGAATCTGCTCAGCGAGAGTAGTGTCTTGTCCATCTTGTTCTGTTTCCAGATTCCATTCTTCCTGCGACTTCACAACGCAGGCGTGCTTTTTTCTTGTCGGTATTCGAGTGTTGCTCGCCGGCATCCTGCGCGGTCGATGAGGGCTAATTCAGGCAGCTGTAAACGCCGAAGGTCTGCCGTCCGTCAGTAATGGGCGACTCCACGACGATGCGGTTGCCACCCATGTCGGCGGCTTCATTGCGGGCCAGGTCGATCAGCTCAGCCTGCAATGCCGAAGAACCGCGCTCCACGAAGGCGATCTCGCTCAGTGCATTGGCCGTGCTGGTGCCAATACGTCGGCAGCTTGTCACTTCCGTTGGTGTGGCGACGGTGACCAGGCGGCCAGCCGCCGTCAGGTTGACCCAGTTGCCGCAGGCACTGAGAGTCGCGCCGAATCCAACAGCCAGAATGATCTTGCGCATGTGCTTCTCCTGTATTCGCGAATGCGTGCCTACCATGCCAGCTT
>CAISYX010000257.1 GCA_903889815.1 uncultured Gammaproteobacteria bacterium | reverse complement strand
GTGCGCCACCAGTACAGCCGCCAAAGCGGAACGGAAAATCCAGATCACCCTACAAAGAGAGAGACTGAAGCTCTGCCGGCAACTCGCCGCCAGCTGAGGTTTGCGAAATCCACAACTCAGTCTGCTCACTCCAGTTTTTCTCACTCCACAACTCCAGCTTCTTGCCCTGCCCCACCAGCGCGACGTGCTTGTCGAGCTCTGCATGATTGCGCAGCACCTGGGACAGAAGAATGCGACCACTGCTGTCCAGCTCTACGTCAGTCGCATAACCAATCATCATGCGCTGAAACTTGCGGGTGTCGGTATTGAAGCTGGAAAGCGCTTCTATCTTCTTCTGAATCTCTTCCCACACATCGATGGGATACAGCAGCAGGCACTTGGCCATCGGATCAATTGTTGCAACGAGACGGCCACCGAACTGCGACGCCAATTGATCGCGATAGCGCGACGGCATGGCCAGTCGCCCCTTCGGATCCAGATTGATGACGTTGACGCCTCGGAACACTCGCAAACCCTCTTTCCTGCACCAGGATCGATTCTGGGGATCAAGCTCTCTGTTGAACCCACTTTTACACAGAAATTACCACTTTTCCCCACCTTGCGACACTATATGCACGGCAACGCCATCGCGCAAGATTTATTTACGGATTTTGAATAGACCGAAGAAGGAAAATGCTTAGAGAAATCCGGAAGTTACGTGTGACAAGAAAAAGAAGGCAGCAATCGCCGCAATATCAAAAGGCTAAACAAAACACTTAAAGTGCTTTGTTAAGAAGCGAGAAGGTTGTATGGAGGTAATTGATTGAAAAAGAAGAAAAACGAGTCAGCCTGTAAGCCGGGTTCTGTCGTGGACAGTCATTCATCTGGGACCTGCATCACTGCAGGCCTCGAGCAGCCTACCCGAATCCAGTGCGAGCAGCACCATTGGATCCCTATTTGGCCTTGCTCCGAACGGGGTTTGCCGTGCCGCGAACTGTTGCCAGTCGCGCGGTGCGCTCTTACCGCACCCTTTCACCCTTACCGCCCGACTCACGCCGGGGTTGGCGGTCTGCTCTCTGTTGCACTTTCCGTAGGCTCGCGCCTCCCAGGCGTTACCTGGCGTTCTGCTCTGTGGAGCCCGGACTTTCCTCCACCAGGCACCTCAACATACGTCATTGACGTTTGTCGAAGAATTCCCGGCAGCGACTGTCCGGCTGACTCGGCGCGCAGGTTAAGCGAGCGTACAGCTTTATACAAGCACATTGTTCCTGGCATTCCCCGTGACTCTTGCTAGGTAGCGGAGATTGCGTATGTCACACTGCATCTGAAGTCCACGTGGAATTGGAAGTGCGACCAACATGGCAAGCAATACTTCTGCATCAGCACGTATTGGCAAGACTCTGTTCGTGCTGATGCTGACTTTCGCGCTGCTGGCAAGCTCAGCTTATCTGCTTCGCGGACCGCTGATGCTTGCGACATTGCGGGCCGTTCTATTTGACTACGGTATAACTCTTCACGATATGCAAGGCTTGGGAATAAGCCCATCGAGTATGCGCATTGCATCATTGCACATGAGTCTTCCTGGAGCCGAAGCTCGTAGCAGTGTCGAAAATCTGCAGGTGGATTTCACGCTGGGCGAATTGCTGAAAGGAGAGCTTCGCGATGTCACTTTGACCAGGGCCGACTTGCACATGGCAACACCCGATTCTCCTCCCGACTCGCCTTTCGCAGCACCTGATATCAAGCCAATTCTTGCCATGCTAGTGAACTTTCCGATTGCCAAGGTTCACGTGAAATCGCTTGCACTGTCTCCATGGCTCGAGGAGGCATCACTGAGTATCCAACGGAATTTTCAGGAGTTGATCGCAAAAGTTGAAAGTGATGGAATGCATATTGAAATTCTTGCTAACTGGAACGACATGGAATTTTTTCCAACAAACTTCATTCCAGAAAAAGATATTTCATTGCGAAGTATTACGCATGGCACTTTCTCTGCAAATTTACGGGTGCACTACCAGGGAAGTCAGGCATTGAACCTGAACTTTTCAGCGCGTGAGACAAACACTGGCGCAAGCCTGGATATGGATGGTAATGCGAACCTGGCCACGGTAGCAGCTTATGCCAGGGAAAAACCCAGCGTACCTGCAGCATTGGGTGAATTCAACGGAGAACTGGCCCTGCGAGGAGGTGCACTTCTGGCTGGTGACGCCAAATATCCTCATCAGTTCGATATCCAGATATCACCTTCCGCACTGCAATTGTCTTTCCGGAACGAGCTCATACTGCTTGAAATCGAAAAGTTCGGGCTTGAGGGAGAGTGCACTGCATCGGGCGAGTGTCACCTGTCACAGAACATTCAGCTGAGTGGAGCTACCCAATCCGGCAACTCGCTCAATCTGAGCCCGACCGCGGCAGGTGATACGCAGTATCGGGTGCTCAGCGTCAACGGCCTGCAATTGAGTGGCCCCTGGGATGTGCAGACGATAGCAGACGGCTTGCAAGTCGACCTGCTTCCCGGATTCGACATTTCTCTGGCACACCTGAAAGTCGACACGCTTGACACAATAGACACCAGCCTGCACGTGGAAGAGCGACTGACACTTGCATGGGACACTGTGGACTCATGGGATC
This sequence comes from uncultured Gammaproteobacteria bacterium, assembly GCA_903889815.1. Classification (GTDB taxonomy): domain Bacteria; phylum Pseudomonadota; class Gammaproteobacteria; order Pseudomonadales; family Pseudohongiellaceae; genus UBA5078. The sequence continues at coordinate 1,006 of CAISYX010000257.1, read as the reverse complement.
TGAACGGCACCAGCGCGACACTTCGAGCGACGGAAATCCACTTCGGCGAGACACTGACATCAGCGGCACTCACACTCCGGGATCTCACAGCCTCCGGCTCATTGTCTGACTTGCCGGCCACGAATTTGAGCGTTAACGCAGGCTTTAATGTGTTGAGTACCAATGCGCTGCCATTCACTCTTCGAAGCCCCGAGGTGTTTGCTCTAGTAGAATTAGAAAACGGTTTCTACAGCATCGGCGCCGAGATTCGCGTAGCAGAACGAGAGGTAATGAATGCAGATGTGCGCTTCGATTACATGCGCGGCGAAGGTTCCGCTGACCTGCGTATTCCGCGACTGGAATTCGCTGCGGACGGCGGCAGTTTCTCAAGCTTGTTCGCCTCCCATGCTTTTGCTGCGGACATTGTTGCGGGAAGCCTGGAAGCCGATGCTGCTCTCAGCATCCACAGGAGCGACTCTGGAGTCATCCAGTTCAATGGTCCAGTGCATGCACAGTTTCACGACTTGAGCGGCTTCGTGGATGAGACCGCGATTGTGGGGGTGAATGCTGACCTGCAGGCCATCCTTCAGGATGATTTCGCCCTGCAAAGCAGTGCTCCGACTACGCTGACGGTGAAAAGTATCGATCCGGGCGTTGCCGTACAGAACATAGCGGCTCAGATACAGTTTGATACCGGGGCCAACACATTCTCCCTTGCCGGACTCGAAGCGAGTTTGTTCAGCGGCAGTGTACGCTCGGAAGGCGGCATTTTTGCTCTGGACAAGCCTGAGGGCACATTGCAACTACACCTTGAAAAGATCAATCTGACCGACATTCTGACACTGAGTGCCTACGAGGGAGTCACAGCGAGCGGCCTTGTCTCCGGCACACTTCCCGTCAGTCTTCGCGATGGCTCGGTGACAATCGCGGCCGGAGCTCTCTTTGCAGAATTTCCCGGTGGCAATGTCCGCTACAGCGGTTCAGGGGAAGTATCGGGCAATGCAGCACTGGACTTCGTGAACAAGAC
>CAISYX010000256.1 GCA_903889815.1 uncultured Gammaproteobacteria bacterium | reverse complement strand
GCTGCCGCTGGCCCTCTGCCTGACACTCGCCTCCCCTTTCAGCACTGCCCAGGACGACTTCGCCGGCATCGATGTACCCGGCGCCGCGACTGTCTGCTTTGGCATGCAGGGCATCACGGAGGCGCGTGCGCTGGAGATCTGTGACGCGCTGGCCCTGCGTGAAAACGTGAAGGCCCGCGAGCTGGCCCAGCGCTGGATTGCCGAGCTGCCCGGCTCGGCGGCCGCCCAGTTCGCATTGGCCGAAGTGCTGGTGCGGGTGGAAGGCAATCTGGCACGCGCGCTGTTCCACCTGAACCGTGCCGAGGAGCTCACCAATTACTCATCCCTGGGTCGCGCCATGGCTTCCGGCGCTCCGGAATGGCACTACCTCACCATCTCGCAGTTGTCCTACATTCACCAACTGATGGGAGACCAGCAGGCATCGCTGGATTATCTGGACAAGATCGAGTCCGTCTACGGCCAGGAAGTGGAATCCTTTCGCGGCTGGCCCCTGATCAAGATGCAGAAGTGGGAAGAAGCGCGCGTCAGCGCCGAGAGCGTGCTGGCCACCAGCAACGATTCCCGCGAGCGCAGCCGCGCCTGGAACACCTTGTGCGCCGTGGAATTGTCGGAGCTGCGTCCCGCCGAGTCACTGGAAGCCTGTGACCGCTCCATCAATGAAGACGAAGCACTCTCAGAGAACGGCAGCGGCGACCCCGACACCGTCTACCTGATGAACGCTTCAGAAGTGTCGCTCAGCATGCTGCGCATGGAAGACGCTGAAGACTATCTGACCCGCGCCTCGCGCTATCTGGACCCGGAGAGTGTCGGAGATCCCTGGATCTACCTGCTCTTTCTGTACATGAACCAGAGCCGCTTCGACGAGGCCCGCGACGCGCTGGACAACATGCTGGTGTGGCGCGATCAGCAGGAACCCATCGTGGGAGTGATGAATCGGGCGGAGCACTTCCTGGTCAGCGCCATGTTCCTGACCCTGGCCGGCTATCCCGCTGACGCCGCCACACTCAGCGCTACGGCTTTGAATCAGCCAGATCGCACCGGTTCCTACAGTGCCGACGAAGCCCAGAAGGACTCCATTGCTGCGCTCATCAATCACATCGCCAATCAGACAGCGTACGAACAGGCGCTGGAGAATGCGGCAACGCTGGATTTCGCCGACGCGCTGCTGGCTCGGGCCAGCGCCCTGAGCTACCGTTTCAAGGCCTGGCGCTCGGCCCGCCACGCGGCGGCACTGTTTGCCGATACCCAGGTCCTGCTCAATCGCCTGCGCCCTTACGCGCCCCTGGACGTGCACATCCCCGAGTGGATCGAGCCCGAGCTGGTCACGATCATGGGCGAAGGCGTCATGGCAACACTGCTGGAACAGGCCAGAACGGCCGGCGCGTTCAGCCTCAATGATGGCTACTACTTTGCCTATCACACCGAAATCGCGGCCCAGCGGGGTGACGATTCCCGCACGCTGGAGAATGCCACCCGCGCTCTGACGCTGCTGCCACCCCAGGAAATGCTGCTGCGGGCCAGGCTGTCCGCCCGCATTGCGGATGCCGCCTGGCGGCTCGGGGATGTGGAGGTGGCGCGCAACAACTACGAGCAGGCGCTGGAGAATGATCCGAGCATTCTGCGCCGTCTTGGCCTGTCCCTTCCCGTGCGCATCAGCGGTGTTGATGACCCCTTTGTACGCCAGGTAATGGATTATCTGGAGGCGTCACCGCGCTTTCACGCGCACCCGGAGGGGCTGTCGCTGGAAGTGTTTCCGCAGAATGACCTGACCATCTGTCTGAGCACCCTGGGAGGCGCTCCGTTGTCCTGTGTCCAGATGGGTGCCTTCGACGAGACACTGACACTGACTCCTGCGCAGCAGCTAGTGCAGGAATTCCACGGGCAGACCTTCGGCCTCGGCTATGACATCAGCCAGGCCCAGCGCATGCGTCTGCTCGGATCGAGCGTCATCCTCAGCTCCCAGATCAATTCCGCCGCGAGGCAGAACCGCGACTCCGTCATCCAGCAACGCCCGCCTTCAGGACCTTGAATGCCAGCTCTTCCCATTACCCACCTTTCCGGTAGCCTGATCCTGCTGCTGGCCATGGTGTCTGCCCTTGGTCCGGTGGCCATGCAGATCCTGCTGCCTGGCGTGCCCATCATCAAGGAAAGCTTCCAGGTCAGTACCGGCGTGGCACAGTTGACGCTCAGCCTGTCCATGGCCGCCATTGCCCTGGCCACGCTGGCCTATGGCCCGCTGTC
>CAISYX010000255.1 GCA_903889815.1 uncultured Gammaproteobacteria bacterium | reverse complement strand
TGCCACCGGCTGGTATCGCCCCCCTCAGCCGCCGCCAGCTCAGCGAGTTCATCAGTGACCTCGGCAAATGCCCACCCGGTCACGGCCACGTCACAGTCTTCCAGGTGCCGGTCGAGGAATAGCTCTGCTCCTGACGGAGCAGGCGAGGCCGATGCGTCTACTATGGCGAGCCAGGGCGTCTTCACCTGACCGGCCAGTGCCCCGGGCACTGATTCCGCAGCCGGGTCCGCTTCGATCAGAGGCGTATCCTTCCATCGCGCCGGATCAGGCACACCTGCGCCGGCTTGCTGCCGCAGCACCACGGTGCAGCCCGGGCGGACGGAGATTGGCTTCGGCGGACCGGCAGGTGCCACAGGTCCGCAGCAGCCTGAGGCCGACTCACTGCCATAGTAAGCCATCTCGCTGTTCGCGTTCCCCCAGGTCACATATTCAATGTCCAGCGCCAGATACCGGCTGCGCATTCCTGCTTCCACCAGCGTCAGAATGGGACGCCCTGCCAGACGCGGATACAGTGCTGCAAGCAGGAACCACTCGTCGAAGCAATAGTCCGGCCACTCAGTGCCGGTAATCCCCATTTGGCCGCACCCGGCTCCCTCTGCTGTGGTGCGGATGCTTCCGCGCCGCGTGTGCCAGATCAGCGCCTCCATCAGCCTCCGCACAGGTGCCATGCTTTTGGTGGAACCGCACTGTCCCGCGAGAATCGGGCGGTAGCGGACACGCCCGTTCTGCTGGTCGATCAGGAGTGGAACGCGCCAGAACTGCTGCCCGGTCTTTCGGATTTCCTCCGTCCGTGCAATGTCTGTCTCGATGTCTCTCAACCGATCCGAGTCTGAACAAGTCACGAGCCGATTCTTCTCGGCAAAGGCAAGGAATCGCCACATCGCCCCGGGATTGTGCCGCAGCGAACTGCTCATCATCAGGTACACCTCACAGCCAGCATCTGTGAAATCGGGGATTAGAAAGTCCAAGTCTGCTGCCAGATAGACACGCACCGTCACCAGCGGATGGCTGATGCGCAGACGTTCCGCAGCCTTGAGCACTGGCTCGATGTAGTAGGTCCACGGATCATAGCGCTCCGCCAGTCCTTCGGCTGCTGCATTCATCAGCAGCTCGCGGGTGATTGGCGGCAATTCAGGAAGACTGGAACGCGTATTCTTCCAGAAAACCGAAACCGCCACTAGGTGGGGCGATGGCCGCACATTGATCTTCCGCCTCACTCCCAGCCACTGTTCCAGCTCGGCCCTCTCCTCCGGCGTTACCCGGGCCGTGTAGTCGTGCACCATATTCTCATCAAGCACAGGGAATATCGTTGTCCAGCTCATTCGTTGCTAGTTAGTTGGTTGGTTAGATTGGTTTGAAACGGAGCACGGGCGTCCTGCCTGTGCGGCAACCGCCAGCCCAAGCCTCGCCTCGAACCGCCGCGCAGAATCCGGCCAGTCTGGCATGCATGCGGGATACCAGTGCACTGTTGCGTGTGGCAGGGCGGGCTGCTCCACCGCATCACGCGATCTGCACACGGTGGGTCGGGTTCGGCTGGCCGGGGTGGAAGGCAGCCAGCGATTCTGTCCGAAAGGGACGCCCCGCCAGATGACGCGCCACGGTCTGCTCCAGCACTGTCGGATCGGCCTCCGCGCGGAGATTGATCAGCAGCTCGGCGTGCTCCACACGTCCATTCATTATCAACGTCAAT
>CAISYX010000254.1 GCA_903889815.1 uncultured Gammaproteobacteria bacterium | reverse complement strand
TCACGGTCCTGTTCTTTAAGATTCTGCAGCAGACGCGCCAGTTCCGCATAGGCTTCCACATCAGCACTGACGCGCAGGCTGCGTTCGAAATAATCTCTGGCCTTTCCCCACAGTGATGCGCGCAGCGCCAGCCGCCCCGCGGCCAGCAACAGTACGCCATCCTCAGAGCGCGCACTCAGCCAGCTCTCCGCCTTCTGCAACTGCCGTACCGCCTGCACATCATCCACACGCAAACTTAGCAGGCTGTATCGGCGCACCAGTGAATCACTCCAGCGGCTTTCCAGTGCTGACTCGAACATCGCCACAGCGTCGTGCAGAGCGCCGATGCGCATGTACGCCTGTACGCAGGCACTGATCAGCTCATCACCAGGCTCCATGCCACGGGTGTGCCGCTTCCAGAAGCGCCGCAGTGCCGACACCTTTGTGCCTGGCTCCTCGCTGAGACTCGCGAGCCTGTGCATCAGTTCCAGCTGCTGTTCTTCCACATCGTTCTGCGCGTTGAGCGCCTTGCGTGCGGCGCGGGCAGCGGACCATTGCCTGCCAGCGCGCACGAGATTCAGCGGATTGAGCCAGCTGAGCAGCAGATACACCACGCGCGCGGCAATCAGCATCAGCACCATGGCCACAAAGAGTGCGAACAGGCTCGTCTCGAAGGTGGCGTTGCCCCAGGAGAGCAGCAGATAGCCCGGGTCGCGCGCGAGCACCAGCGTCACGAGCAGGCCCGTGGTGATCGCCAGCAGAGAGTAAAGGAAAAGTCGGATCATGCTCAGCGACCGTCGCTGTCAGTCGTGGCTGCTTGGGCGCGACGTGCATTGGCCTGCTGCAGCAGCGCAAGCGATCCAGAAATATCCGGGCGGGATGTCGCCACTGTCGCCGCTGCAAGCGACTCCAGTTCCTGCCCCAGTGTGCGTCCGGCGCCTGCATCGATGGCAAAGTAGCGCGTCATCCAGTCACGGCCTTTCTCGAGACTGCTGCGATAGACTTCCTGCTCTGCCATCAGCAGCGCGAGCTGCGCCTGCTCCAGCATCAGCCGCAGATTCTGCTTCAGCGTCGCCTCCTGCTGAGGCGGCAACAGTGCCTCGGGCGCCACGTCCCACTCCTGCCACACGAAGATGCTGCCCAGCAGCTCCAGTGCCCGGACACCAAAGCCGGTGTCAGCTGACAATGTCGCGCCTTGTTGTGCAGCAAGCTGGTCGGAGTAATTCTGTACCAGAGTGTTGCGCAGTGAGAGCTGGTCAACCAGGGGCAGCAGATTGTTCATGCGCACGTACAGTCCCGGCACGTCCACATAGTCCAGGTTGCGCAGGGCCAGCATCTCGCCTGCCAGCGCATCGCGCACGCCAAGCACCGTGGCGTCTCCCGAGTCGCGCAGCATTTCATCGACAGTGGCAAGAATGAGCAGCGCCGAGTCAGCGTCGCCCTGCAGAGTCAGTTTTTGATTGGCCAGTCGCAAAAGATATTCCGCTTCCGTCCACAGCCATTCCTGCACAACACGCTCCGTTGGCTCGGCTGCCAGGCGCTGTTCCACGCTGGCGGTGCTGCTGGCCAGGGCTGCGATGCGCGTCTCGAGGCTTGTGCGCAGCGCTTCCAGTGACTGCCGGTCCGCCAGTGTGGCGAGAAGTTCGTCGGGCATCACCGCTGAGGTAGGGGCGTTCTGCGCAAGCGCCGCGTTCTCGGCCTGCAAGGTCTCGATCAGCGAGAGTACCCGCAGTTGTTCATACACAAGCCAGAAGATGGCCAGCAACACCGGCACCAGCACCAGCATGATGATGAGGAAGCGGCGCAGACCACTGCTGCGCGAGCGTGCACGGGGGAGATGCGGCGCCGTATTGCTGCGGCTCAGTTCGTCCAGCACGCGCGGCGTGTCGATTCGCGGCGCCGACTCTGCAGAGGGTGCGGGGGTAGTGCCGTCAGTCACAAAGCCTCCTGGGGGCCTGCCTGCGTGGCCGGACAATGGCGCAGGCAGGCGAGCACGGTCAGATCATCGGCACCCCCGGCATTGAGCACGTGGGCGAATCCGGCACGGCGGGCGTTCTGTTCGACACGCGCAGAAGGCACGATCAGCGTCAATGTCTGCTGCAAGCCTAGCAGAGGGTTTGCCGCTGTGTCTTGCGGCAAATCAAGCGCTGCGCCCCTCGTTTCGGGCCCCTTGAGCAGGCCAAGGAAGCTCTCGAAAATCTGCAGACTGGTCAGCACCACGCAGTTGATGTGCTGCTCCTGCAGGGCCGCCAGCACCTCGGCGCGTGTGTGAGCCGGCACCTGACGTGTGTAGAGCTCGATGTAGTCCACCTGAGCGCCGCGCTCACGCAACGTTTCGGCCAGCAACTCGCGTCCGCCCTTGCCCCGGAACAGCGCGATGCGCTTGCCCTGCACCTGTTGCAGTCCGGGCAGCGCCAGCAAGTCCTCGCTGGTCACGCCAGTGTCCGCACAATGCACCGGCCAGGGATGCTGGCGCAGGATGGCTGCGGTGCCGGGCCCTACCGCATAGGCCTCCAGGCCCACGGGCAGCTGCGGCCAGTAGCTTTCGATCCACTCGAGCCCCAGATGGGCGGCATTGGTGCTGATGAAGATGGCGATGTCGCAGGTATCGAGAGCGAGGATGCGGGATTTGACGCGCTCGATGTCGTCACGTTCCTGCACCGGCGCGATACTGAGCAGCGGCAGGCTCAATGTGCGACCCCCCTGGTCGGCAATAGCCAAAGCCAGACGCTCGATCTGCCCTGCCGGGCGCGTCAACAACACACGGCACCGCTGCAGGGGCAGCGCGGCCTGCAGGTCGGTGCCAGAAAGCTGTTTGGGAATGGTGTTCATGCCTCGGCGTACAACGCGGCCAGAATTTTGTCGGCACCCTTGGCCAGCAAGGCATCGGCTACTGCAATGCCCAGCTGTTGAGCATTCTGGCGGTGGCCACGCAGTTCCTCACGAAGGATGCGCTGGCCATTGACGTCGCCCACCAGCGCCCGCAGATGCAGTTGCTCGCCCTCCAGTTCCGCGAAGCAGGCGATTGGCACCTGACAGCCACCCTGCAGCCGCGTGTTCACGGCGCGCTCGGCGATGACGCGGTCGGCGGTGTCTGCGTGATGCAGCACCTGCAGCAGCGCGATGATTTCATGATCGTCCACGCGGCACTCGATGCCCACAGCACCCTGCCCGCCGGCCGGCAGCGATGACCTGGTGTCCATGCGGGCGCGGATGCGATCACCCAGGCCCAGGCGCACCAGCCCGGCCGTGGCAAGGATGATGGCGTCATAGTCACCGCGATCCAGCTTGCTCAGGCGTGTGCCGACGTTGCCGCGCAGATCGCCGATCTGCAGATCGGGCCGGTAGCTGCGCAGCTGGCACTGGCGGCGCAGACTGGAGGTGCCTACGCGGGCGCCCTGGGGCAGTGCGTCGATGCTGGCATAGGTATTCGAGACGAAGGCGTCGCTGGCGTCTTCCCGTTCGCAGATGACGCGCAGGCCCAGACCCTCGGGAAACTCCATCGGCACGTCCTTCATGGAATGCACAGCGATGTCGGCGCGGCCTTCCAGCATGGCCACTTCCAGCTCCTTCACGAACAGCGCCTTGCCGCCGATCTTTGCCAGCGGCGTATCGAGGATGATGTCGCCCCGTGTCGTCATGCCGATCAATTCCACCTGGAGGTCCGGGTAGTGGGCCAGCAGACGGCTCTTCACATGCTCTGCCTGCCACAGGGCCAGGGGGCTCTCGCGCGTGGCGATGCGGATTCTTTCAACTGCCATGATCAGGGGGGAACTCCAGAATTGTCTTGCCGGCGATTCTACGCCAATCCCCCGCCCGAGACACAGCCCGGGGCGATGTTGTTATAATCGCCGCCCCTGCACCGGCCGGACGGCCCGAGAGAGACGGATTATGAGCGACAAGACACCCGACGCAATCAAACCCTGGGGCGGACGATTCAGCGAGGCCACCGATGCCTTCGTCGAGCGCTTCACCGCTTCCGTGACCTTCGACAAGCGTCTGTATCACCACGACATCAACGGCTCCATCGCCCACGCCACCATGCTCGGCAAGGTCGGCATTCTCAGCGTGCAGGAAGTCCAGGACATCGTCACCGGCCTGGAAGGCATCCGCGAGGACATCGTGGCGGGCCGCTTCGAGTGGTCCGTGGCGCTGGAAGACGTGCACATGAACATCGAGTCCGAGCTGACGCGCCGCATCGGCATGACGGGCAAGAAGCTGCACACCGGGCGTTCGCGCAATGACCAGGTGGCGACTGACATCCGTCTGTATGTGCGCGACGAGATCGATTCGATATGCGCCACCCTGCACCGCCTGCAACTGGCCCTGCTGGACATCGCCGAGCGCGAAGCCGATACCATCATGCCGGGATTCACCCATTTGCAGACTGCCCAGCCCATTACCTTTGGCCACCACATGATGGCCTGGTTCGAGATGCTGGAGCGCGACCACGGCCGTCTGCGGGACTGCCGGGCCCGCCTGAACTACTCGCCGCTGGGGGCGGCCGCGCTGGCGGGTACGAGTTACCCCATCGAGCGCGAGTACACCGCACTGCTGCTGGGCTTTACCGCCGCCACCCGCAATTCGCTGGATTCGGTGAGCGACCGCGACTTCGCCATCGAACTGGCAGCAGCTGCCAGCCTGATCATGACCCACCTGTCGCGCTTCTCAGAGGAACTGGTGCTGTGGACGTCCTCGCAGTTCGACTTCGTGGACCTGCCCGACCGCTTCTGCACCGGCTCGTCCATCATGCCGCAGAAGAAGAATCCCGACGTGCCCGAGCTGGTGCGGGGCAAGACAGGGCGGGTCAATGGCCACCTGGTGGCGCTGCTGACGCTCATGAAGTCGCAGCCGCTGGCCTACAACAAGGACAATCAGGAAGACAAGGAACCTCTGTTTGACCTGATCGACACCGTGCGCGACTGCCTGAAGGCCTACGCGGATATGGTGCCGGCCATCCGGCCGAAGAAGGAATCGCTCTACAACGCGGCCCTCAAGGGCTACGCCACGGCGACCGATCTGGCGGACTATCTGGTGCGCAAGGGCATCGCCTTCCGCGACGCCCACGAGATTGTCGGCAAGTCAGTGGCCTATGGCATCGCCCAGAAGAAGGACCTGAGCGCGCTGTCTCTGCAGGAGCTGCAACAGTTCTCCCCGATGATCGCCCAGGACGTGTTCGCCGTGCTGACGCTGGAAGGCTCGGTGCAGGCCCGCAACCACGTGGGCGGCACAGCGCCGCAGCAGGTCCTAGCGGCCGTGGCGAAGCGCCGCAGCGAGCTGGCTGCCCGCGGCTGAGTGCTGGGTGCTGCGTGCTGGATTCTGACTGCTGCGTGCTGGATTCTGACTGCTGGGTGCTGGCTGAAAAGTGTAGGAGCGGGCTTGCCCGCGAACAAACGAAGCTGCAACTTTTGAGGACTGGCACACGCCAGGCGCCGGGGCCGGTCGTCCCGTTCAGCGGCATAAGAGACCCGCACCGAGTGAGCAGGAAGACCTGAGGCTTCCTGCGATGCGAGGGCACTCAGGATGAGTGCGGGTC
>CAISYX010000253.1 GCA_903889815.1 uncultured Gammaproteobacteria bacterium | reverse complement strand
GCCATGAATTTCTAGTCATTGGACAACTCCTTGAATACATAACCGTGCTCCTCGCTGGACCAGCTGAGAAAGACACCCTGTGGCGACGTGATCAACAGCGGATGGTCGCTGCCCTGCGAGGTACTCATCAGTGTCCGGGGTACAGACCAGCTGCGGCCGTCATCGCGCGACTGCATCATCTGCAGCGGCGTCGCCATGCCATCAAAGCCTTTCCACACCAGATACAGCGTGCCCTCATGCAGCGCGAGGGAGGGATGACCGGCCCCCGGCGTACCATCCACCTTGATGATGTCCGAAGGAGTGTCAGATGCCAGATCATACCGCGCATAGTGAATGCCACTATGAAGATTGCCTGCGCTGAACCAGCTCATGTGGTACTGCCCCGCCTCCGCACCTGACACCATGGTCGGGCCGTGATGAGGGCAGGCATCGATGTACCAGTCGTCCACGGTTGCGCGCGACAGCTCGCTCACTTCGCCCTGCGGACTCAGTACCGCAATGGCATGATCGCGAATGTGATCGTCGAAGATCTGTCGCCACAGGATCGCCACATTGTCCTGGCCGTGGGGAGCCATGGCGATGCGGCAGCACTCGCAGCTATTGTGGGACACCCGCACATTGGGCATGAAGCTGGCCCCCATGTCCGTGGAGACCGTGTAGTAGATTGCAGCGCCAGGATAGGCCTCATTGCGGGCCAGCGTGGCTTCCATGTCGCGCTTGTTGATCCAGGTCAGATAGACCTTGCCCGATGGCGTCAGGAACAGGCTGTCGAAACGGTGGCCTGTGCGCAGTCCATCGTCATTGATGGTGCGCGGGGATTCAAAGCGCAGCCCGCCATCCACCGATCTGCTGAAGCGGATCTCGCCGGTAAACTGGTTGGACGTCTTCGTGGTCCACGACAGCATCACGGTGCCGTCTTCCGCCACGATGATCTTCGGGCGATTCTCGCCGTTGAACTCAGCGTCTTCCGGCACCGGGTTCACCTGCACCGGAGTGGAATAGGTGACCCCTCCATCTTCCGAACGCGAGACATAGACATGCTTCTCAAACACAAAAGCCACCCAGAGGTGGCCGTTGGCATCGAAGACAGCGCTTGGGGCGCCGCCACAATGAATACTGATCTGATCCTGTCCCTGTGCAGCGCGCAGAGCCTCACAGCTCTGCGCGTGCACCGGGCCGCTCAAGGCTGGCAGGAAAGCCAGCAGAGCCAGACACAGTCGTTTAAAAATCGTAAGAGACATTCGCATACAGCGTTCTTCCCGGCCATGGATGGGCCACATAGGCAACTTCGTCAGTGAGGTTGTCGATCCCCAGCCCCAGTTTCAAACCACTCGCAAAGTTATAGTCGGACTTCAGTCCAACGCGGCTGAAACCATCCTGCGCACCGTACACGCCATCTTCACGATCAACGTTGTCATTGCGACCGAAACTGTCACTGGCGTACTGGTAGTTCAGACCGGCATTCCAGCGACTGCTGAAATTGTAGGTCAGCAGCAGATTGCCACGCCACTCCGGCATGCGGGGATAGACATTGCCTTCGATGCTGGGGTCCGGACGATTCTTCACGATCTCAGAGTCGGTGTTCACCAGGTTGAAACGCATGTCGAGATTGGGAATGAGCACATCATCCACGTTGGCGATGAATTCGATGCCAACGGTTTCGATCTCGTCCACCGGGATGAACGTGCGCACCGTCAGGCCTCCCGGCAGCGTCTCGGACTGGGATTCCACCACATCCTTGATGCTTTCCTGGAAGACATTCACGCGCAGATAGCCACCGGCAATCTGGCGCTCGATCATCAGGTTCTGGTGCAGTCCATCTTCGGGCTGCAGCTCGGGGTTCGCCACACTGACCGCGTTGTAGGCGGAATACTGACTGAACAGTTCTTCGACGATGGGGAACCGATAGGCCTTGCCCAGCGCCCAGGCGAAGCGCCAGGTTTCACTGGGCTGATAGCCGACGGAAAACTTGGGAGAAACCTCCCGGCGCGAGGTCTTCGGCACCGCTACCAGATCGAATTGCGGCGTGCTGGCCACATCGCGGGAGAAATAGCCGCTGGCGCTGTCAAACGCCTCCCAGCGCACACCGAGCCCCGCATCCCAGCGGGAGTTGATGTCCCAGTTCAGCTGCGCAAACAGCGCGTCCATGCTGGTCTCGCCGCCACTGCGGCTGGAAAAGCGGTTGAAGTCACCGGCGTTGTGGTTGCGGGCACTGAACACATCCATGTTCAGTTCGAAGGCGTCGTGCCGGGCGCCAACAATCAGACCCAGACCCTCCAGTGGCAGCTCGTCAAAGAACAGCTTGGCCTCGGCACTCTTCCAGCCCGTGTCACCAAACTTCGTCACTTCGCCGGCACCGGTGTAAACCGGGTCAGCCGGATTGGCGAGGGAGAGTCTGTTCTCGTCACGCAGAATCTCGAACTGATTCAGGTTGGCTTCGAAAACGACGCCTTCGGCCACCGGACCCCGCAGACGCAGTCCCAGCGACAGACTGTCGCGCTCCTGCTCGGACACGCCCATGCGGGCAGCGGGCACGTTGTTCTTCCAGCCATTCTGCACGACGTTGCCGCTCCAGACCGTATTGCCGGCCGCATTGCGCAGGTAACTGTTGGGGCTGTTCGAGCCATTGAAGCGATCTTCGTAGGCCACGTTCAACAGGGCCTGCCACTCACCGAAGTCCTGGCCGATCTTGAGCTTGTAGTTGTCGGTCAGTGTGTCCTGTACGCCGGTATCGCCGAACCACAGGCGCGAGACGGAACGCTCATCATTGCCGACAATGCCGCCGCTGACGGCAGCCACGGTTGCCGCTGAGGAATTGGAGCCAAAGTAGAAAGTCTGCGGCTGGGACTCGCTGTCCAGACGGTTGTAGGACAGATAGACACTGGTGTCGCCGAACTTGTCGCCGTAGGACAGAAAGGCCTTGTGGCCATTGACGGTGTCGTCGAAACCGTAGGCGCTGAAATCCTGGGTGAAGAAGGAGCTGTCGAAATGAAATTCGCGCTCCTGGGGTATCGCGGATTCAATCAGCACCACGCCGCCCATGGAATTGCCGCTGAACTCGGCAGAGAAGGGGCCGTAAAGCACTTCCACCTGGGCGATCTCACTGGCGGACACCATGGTCCAGCGCGGCGCGCCGTTCCAGCGCGACTGCAGCAGATAGTGGAGCGGCACGCCATCGGCGAAGACCATGGAGCGGGAAGTCTGGAACATGTTGGAGCCACGCATGCCCATGGTGCCATTGGAGTCACCGATGAAGCGGCGGCGGATGACCAGGCTGGGCTCGAACTTCACCACATCTTCGGTTGAGGCCACGTTGATGCTGACAATATCCTGCTGTGTCAGCAGGCTGGTCGGATGCGACGTGGAAGCGCGACTTTGCGTCTGCTCTCCCCAGACAACAACCTCTTCGATGACTGCCTCGTTCTGTGCCTGTGTGGCACAAGCCGCCGTGAGTGCGAGTACCGCAGCAATGTCGCGGGCCAGTGGTTTTCTTTGCAGCATGATGTGTGTTCCTTTCGTGCGTGGTACCGGGGTTTTCAGCAATGTAGCCCTCATTCTAGGAGGGGTGGCTGTAAAGACAATGCGACACAAGGTCGCACCTGACTGCCACAGCCAGTTGCACATCGGCGGAGTTCCCGGGGTGCTCCTACCCCAGCCTTTAGGCTAGAATGGCCCGCACTTGAATCAGCTCACCACGCAGGCCCGACTGGAGACGCACGTGAACAACAGCAGGATCGCCTTCATCGGCGCAGGAAACATGGCCAACAGCCTGATACGCGGCCTCATCGCCAAGGGTGTGCCGGGACCGCAGATTGCCGCGTGTGATCTGGATGTCGTGAAACTTGAACAACTGCAGACCGAGTGCGGCATCCGTACCGGCACCATGGCCGAGGTCGCCGCAGAAGCTGACGTGGTGCTGCTGGCGGTCAAGCCCCAGGGCATGGCGGGCGTGTGCAAGGCCTTGCGCCCCTCACTGAAACAAGGCGTGTTGATCATCTCCATCGCTGCCGGCATTCCCCTGCGCAGCCTGGAAGCCTGGCTGGGCAGCGAGCGCGCCATCGTGCGCTGCATGCCCAACACCCCAGCCCTGGTGCTGGAAGGTGCTACCGGCCTGTTTGCCAATGCCAACACCACGGCCGCGCAGTCCGCTCTGGCCGAAGCCATTTTGTCTGCCGTAGGCACCAGTGCCTGGCTGGCCAGTGAAGACGCCATCAATGCCGTCACGGCGCTGTCCGGCAGCGGCCCGGCCTATTTCTTCCTCCTGATGGAGGCGATGGAGCAGGCGGGGGTCGCCATGGGACTGGCTCCGGCGCTGGCGCGTCAACTGACCTTGCAGACGGCGCTGGGCGCCGCGAAACTGGCCGCTGGCAGCGATGTGGCCCCCGATGAGCTGCGCCGTCGCGTCACCTCTCCCGGTGGCACCACCGAAGCCGCCATTCGCAGCTTCGAAGGCGCAGACTTCCGCGCCGTGGTAGAACAGGCGCTGTTCGCCGCGCAGAAGCGCTCCGTCGAGCTGACAGGGTGACACACAATCACAGGTGAGAGAATTTTATGGGTGCAATTGGTAACGTCGGCTATCTGCTGGTCAACACACTCGGGGGGCTGTTCATCCTCGCGGTGCTGCTGCG
>CAISYX010000252.1 GCA_903889815.1 uncultured Gammaproteobacteria bacterium | reverse complement strand
GCGCCGCTGAGTTCCTCCGATGGCTTTCGCCTCGGCACCTTGTGCATCATCGACACCGAGCCTCGCCAGCTGGCCCCGGCGGACCGCCGCATGCTGCGCGATCTGGCCGATCTGGTGGAAACCGAGATCAATTTTTCCGAGCAACGCAGCCAGAGCGAGCGGCTGCTCAAGATGCAGGAGTTGCAGGAAGCCATCAGCCGGGCCCAGGCCCATTTCATTCGCGAAACCGACCAGCGCCGCGCGTTCGACGGCTTGCTGACCGATGTGCTGGCCCTGACGGACAGCGAGTATGGCTTTCTGAGCGAAGTGCTGACGCGCGACGGCAAGCCCTATTTGAAGACCTACGCCATTACCGATATTGCCTGGAACGAGGAAACGCGTCAGTTCTACCAGTCCCACGTCGAGCAGGGCATCGAGTTTCACAATCTCGACACCCTGTTTGGGGCGGCACTGCTCACGCGGGCGCCCCTGATCGCCAATGACCCCGGCAATGACCCGCGCAGCGGCGGCTTGCCCCCGGGCCATCCCGACCTGAACGCCTTTCTGGGGCTGCCGATCTTCCAGGACGGGCGCCTGGTGGCAATGCTCGGGATAGCCAATCGTCCGCAGGGCTACGATCAAACCCTGATCGACTTCCTGCAGCCATTGCTGCTGACCATCGGACAGCTGGTCGAAGCCCTGCGCCAGCAGCGCGTGCACAAGCAAGCTCAGCAGGAACTGGCACGGCTGTCGCAGGTGGTCAGCCAGACGACCAATGGCGTGATCATCACCGACGCAGCGGGCTGCGTGGAGTGGATCAACGAAGGTTTCACGCGGCTCTCCGGTTACACGCTGGCCGAGTTGCGCGGCAAGCGACCTAGTGCCGTGCTGCAGGGCGCCGATTCCGACCCGGTCGTGATTGCCCGCATGAGTGATGCTCTGCAACAGGCGGAGTCCTTCAACGTAGACATGATCAATTATTCCCGTGATGGCAGGCCCTACTGGGTCAACATCAACTGCAACCCCATGCGCGATGGTGATGGGCAGCTGGACTGAAGACGGCAAGCCCCTGCAGATGTTCGGGACGCACACAGACATCACCGAGCAGCATGATGCCGCCATGGCGCTGCTCGCCAGCGAGACCCGCCTGCGGGGGCTGTTCGAGCTCTCGCCCGTCGGCATCGCTCTCAATGACTACGAGACCGGCGCCTTCCTTGAAGTCAACGCTGCGCTGGTGCAGCCCAGCGGCTATACCCGTGAAGAGTTTCTGGCCAAGAATCATCGTGATATCACACCGCCAGGATACGCGGAGATGGAGGCCGTCCATCTGGAGCACTTGCGACAATATGGACGCTATGGACCGTACGAGAAGGAATACCTGCGCAAGGATGGCAGCCGTTACCCCGTCGTGCTCAATAGTCTGATGCTCAAGGAAGAGAGTGGCCGGCAGCTGGTCTGGTCGATCATCGAAGACGTCAGCGAGCGCAAGCGCATCGAACAGATGAAGAGTGATTTCCTCTCCACCGTCAGTCACGAATTGCGCACGCCACTGACGTCCATCGCCGGGGCGCTGGGCTTGCTGGCCGGTGGCGCGTTCGGTCCGTTCCCCCCGGGCGTGCAGCAGATGCTGGAGATTGCGTTCAAGAACAGCCAACACCTGAGTTACCTGATCAATGACTTGCTGGACATGGACAAGCTGCTGGCGGGCAAGATGATCTTGACGCTGCAGGCGCAGCCGCTGATGCCGCTGATCGACCGTTCTCTGCGGGAGAACCAGTCGTTTGCTGACCAGTACTCGGTGCGCATGGAGATCGTCGGGCGCGATGATGCCGTGGAGGTCAAAGTGGATGCTGAGCGCCTGCATCAGGTACTGACAAATCTGCTTTCCAATGCGGCAAAGTTTTCGCCGCCCCGCGGCACAGTGCGGGTCAGGGTGACGAGGCAGAGTGGCTGGGTGCGTGTGGCCGTGGAGGACGACGGGCAGGGCGTGCCGGAAGCATTTCGCGAACAGCTCTTCCAGAAATTTTCCCAGGCTGACACGTCCGACACGCGCCGCAAGCGCGGCACCGGACTGGGGCTGGCGATTGCACGCGAGCTTGTGGAACGCATGCAGGGTCTGAT
>CAISYX010000251.1 GCA_903889815.1 uncultured Gammaproteobacteria bacterium | reverse complement strand
TCGTAGAACTCGCCGTTGCTGATCAGGCGCTGGCTGGCCTTGAAGGCGGCGGTGTGGCGCTTGTCTTCGCCGTATTCGTTGTCCCAGCCGAAGCTCGGCCAGTCGCGGGGTTTGCCCAGGCGCACGCTGCTGGCAGCCACGTTGTTCATCGGGTTCTTGGCGGGGTAATGCACATCGGGTTGCGGGCGGGTGTTGGGTTGGGGGTCTTGTCGCAGCAGCACCTCGGGCCAGCGTTCCGGGGGCTTCACATGCTGGGCGGGCAGTTCGCGCATCAGCACGCTGGAGGTTTCCAGATGAATGCGCTCGTGCTCGAAACACATCACCAGCGCCCAGCCGGGGCTGTCCATGGTGATGGGCTTGTCGAATTCGGGATGGGTCTGGATGACGTGGCGCACGATCTCGCGCACCTTCTGCCGGTACGCCACCACTTCGTGCAGCGGGGGCCAGATGCTCTGGTCGCCCTCGTGCAGGTCGTCCCAGCTCATTTCGTCCACGCCGGTTTCGAACAGCACTTCGAAGTGCTTGTTGACGGGCTCGGTCAGCAGGCCGGCCACCAGCAGCTTGTTGATGTAGAAGGTCACGGGGTGCGCGAAGTAGAAGATCAGCGGGTGGCGCGTATTGTGATAAGGCCGCAGGTAATAGGCTTCGTCGCTGGTCAGGGCCGAGAACAGGGTTTCAGTCAGCGCCCAGGTGTTGTCGAAATAGTGCAGCAAGGCGTCACGGCCGGCGCGTATGTCCAGCAGCTTCAGAGAGGAGATGGGTTTGGAGGCTACGCTGGAGGCCGCAAAGATAGTGGCCTCGGCATTGCGCGCCGGAGTCTTGCCGAGTTTTTTTTCCATGAAGGTCACTGCGCTGTCTTTGATGAATGAATGTGATGATGGGTGGAGAGACCTTGGTATCAGACTCGCGTTACACTGGCCGGCATACACACTGACGAGGTTCGCCCGTGCGCAGCAAACTCCCGGATATCGGCACCACCATTTTCACAGTCATGTCGAGAATGGCACAGGAGCATGGGGCCATCAACCTTTCCCAGGGCTTCCCGGACTTCGATTGTCCGGCGCCTCTGCGCGAACGCGTGGCCCATTATCTGAACGACCGCCGCAACCAGTACCCGCCCATGACGGGCATTCCGGCGCTGCGGGAACAGATCGCAGCGAAGGTGCTGGATCATTACGGCTGCCCGGCGGACATGGATCAGGAAGTGACGGTGACCTCGGGCGCCACCGAGGCACTGTTCGACGCCATTCAGGCCAGTGTGGCCCCGGGCGACGAGGTGATCGTGTTCGACCCGGCCTATGATTCCTATGACCCGGCCATCCGCCTGGCGGGCGGCAAGGCCATCCACATCCAGCTACGCCTGCCGGATTTCCACGTGGACTGGCAACAGGTGCAGGACGCCCTGACGCCCCGCACGCGGCTGATCATCATCAACACGCCCCACAACCCCAGCGGCGCAGTGCTGAGCGCCCAGGACATCGACACGCTGGCAGCACTGACCCGCGACACCGACATTCTGGTGCTGTCGGACGAGGTGTACGAACACATGGTCTACGACGGCGGAGTGCACCAGAGCGTGCTGCGTCACCCCGAGCTGCGGGCGCGCAGCTTCGCGGTGTTCTCGTTCGGCAAGACCTACCATGCCACGGGCTGGAAGCTGGCCTATTGCGTGGCGCCGGCGGCACTGACGACAGAGTTCCGCAAGGTGCACCAGTTCGTCACCTTCACCTCGCCCAGCTTCATTCAGTTCGCGCTGGCCGACTTCATGGCGCAGTGCCCCGAGCATGCGAAGGAGCTGCCGGCCTTCTACCAGGAGAAACGCGACACCTTCTGCCGGCTGCTGGAGGGCTCGCGCTTTCGCTACACGCCCTCGAGCGGCACCTATTTCCAGCTGGTGGATTACAGCGCCATCAGCCAGCAGGACGACACGGCCTTTGTGAACTGGATGACACAGCACAAGGGCGTGGCGGCCATTCCACTGACGCCGTTCTATGCGACTGCCCCGGGCAGCACCCTGATCCGCTTCTGTTTCTGCAAGGACGACTCCACGCTGGAAGCAGCGGCTGCCATTCTGCGGGCACTCTGAGATGGCGACCGCGCCGGAGAGCAAGCCGCACCGCCTCGACGGTGCGGCGCTGGCGCAGCTGGCCCGCGACATCAAAGTCTGGGGCGGGGAGCTGGGGTTTCAGGAGGTGGCTATCACCGATGTGGACCTCTCGGCCTATCGCCCGCATCTGGAGCACTGGCTGGCCAATCACTACCACGGCGAGATGGACTATATGGCGCGTCACGGCAGCCTGCGGCTGGAGCCCCAGACGCTGGTGCCCGACACGCTGCGGGTGGTCTGCGTGCGCATGGACTACGCGCTGACCACCGCCAATTCCCTGGCGCCGCTGAAGCAGGCCGACAAGGCCTATGTGTCGCGCTATGCCCGCGGGCGGGACTATCACAAGCTGATCCGCAAGCGTCTGCAAAGGCTGGCCGACCGCATTACCGAGGCCACTGGCCCCTTCGGCTACCGCGCCTTCGTGGACAGCGCGCCGGTGCTGGAACGTGCCCTGGCCGAGAAGGCGGGCCTGGGCTGGATCGGCAAGAACACCATGCTGATCAACAAGCAGGCCGGCTCGTGGTTCTTTCTGGCGGAGCTGTTCACCGACCTGCCCCTGCCGGTGGACACCCCCACCACGGCACACTGCGGCAGCTGCACGGCGTGTCTGGACATCTGCCCCACCCAGGCCTTCGTGGGCCCGAACGTGCTGGACGCCCGCCGCTGCATCTCCTACCTGACCATCGAGCTGCGCGACGCCATCCCTCTGGAACTGCGTCCGCTGATGGGCAACCGCGTGTTCGGCTGCGACGACTGCCAGCTGATCTGCCCCTGGAACAAGTTCACGCGGGTGAGCAAGGAAGACGACTTCCGCCCGCGCCACAGCCTGGACGATGCGCAGCTGACGGACCTGTTTCTGTGGAGTGAGGAGGAGTTTCTGCGCTGCACCGAAGGCTCAGCCATCCGCCGCATCGGCTACGAATGCTGGCTGCGCAACCTGGCGGTGGCACTGGGCAATGCGCCGACCACGCCCGCGATTCTGACCGCGCTGCGGGCCCGCGCCGCCCACCCCTCCGCCCTGGTCCGCGAGCATGTGGCATGGGCGCTGGGGCGGCATGTGGAAGGAGGCCCTGTGTGAGAGCGGGCCCACTCCCACAGTGTCAGATCCTGAAAAAGTGCTCCCGGTAGTGGTGCAGCTCGCTGATCGAATCCTTGATGTCGTCCATCGCCTGATGCGTTGTCCGCTTCTTCAATGAATTCAGTACCTCTGGCGCCCAGCGCCGCGCCAGCTCCTTCACCGTGCTCACATCCAGATTGCGATAGTGGAAGAAGGCCTCCAGCGTCGGCATGTAGCGCGCCAGAAAGCGTCGGTCCTGACAGATGCTGTTGCCGCACATGGGCGAGGCACCGCGTTCGGAGAACTCCTTCAGGAAGGCCAGGGTAATGGCCTCGGCCTCGGCATTGCCGGTCAGGCTGTGGCGCACGCGCTCGATCAGGCCTGACTGCCCGTGGGTGCGCTGATTCCAGTCGTCCATGCCGGCCAGCGCGGCGTCAGACTGCTTCACGGCCAGCACGGGGCCTTCGGCGATCACGTTCAGGTGGCCGTCGGTCACCAGCGTGGCAATTTCGATGATGCGGTCAGTTTCGGGGATCAGGCCTGTCATCTCCAGATCGATCCAGATCAGGGTTTGCTTCTTTTCGAGTTTGCTCATCAGGTGTTCCTGTGAAGTGGGCCAGGCTGGCTGCCGGCGAGTGCGGGCGGGATTGTAGCAGAGCAGCCAGCGGGCGGCAGTGCGTCGCGGGCAGGCAATTGGGGTACACTGCGCGCCAGCTTGCCAACCTCCGGACACCAGGATTCCCCAACTTTCATGGCCAAACGCCGTCTCAGTCAGCAGCAACGCACCCGCATCACTCGCAATCAGGCGGATCGGCAGAACCGTCTTCACGACGTGAACCCGCGCAAGGCTGAAACCAACCCGGATGAACTTGGACCGGAACAGCCCGGTCTGGTGATCTGTCATTACGGACAACAACTCGAGATCGAAAGCACCGCGCCGGAAACGGAAGGGCGCATCTATCGCTGCTACCAGCGCACCAATCTACCGGCTCTGGCCACGGGCGACCGTGTGATCTGGCAGGCCGACGGCGACGCCTCGGGCATCGTGGTGGCGCTGCAGCCGCGCACCTCACTGATGGCGCGGCCGAATCAGCAGGCCAATCTGCGTCCCATCGCGGCCAATGTCACCGCCGTCGCCATCACCATCGCGCCGCAGCCCCAGGCCTTCGCCAATCTCATCGATCGCTATCTGGTGATGTCGGAACACCTGGGGCTGCGTCCCCTCCTGGTGCTGAACAAGACGGACATGCTGGAGGCAGGGCGCGATGCCGAGCTGGAAATGATGCTGGCCAATTACACTCGCATTGGCTACCCGGTGTTGCGAGTGTCTACCCACAGCGGCGAGGGCATCGCCCACCTCAAGGAGTTCCTGTCCACGCAGACAGTGGTGTTCGTAGGACAGTCGGGGGTGGGCAAGTCGTCCCTGGTCAATGCGCTGCGCGGCTCGCTGGTGACCGACAACGCGGCGGTCGGGGGTATGTCCACCGGCCAAGAGAAGGGCACCCATACCACGACAGCAGCGCGCCTGTATCACATGCCGGGCAGTGGCGACCTGGTGGATTCACCGGGCATCCGGGAGTTCGGCCTCTGGAATCTGGAGCCGCAGATGGTGTTCGACGGGTTCGTGGAGTTTGGTCCTTATCAGGGCCGTTGCCGCTTCCGCGATTGCAAGCATCTGCAGGAACCCGCCTGTGCCTTGCGTTTGGCCGTCGAAGAGGGCCATATCAGCCCCGCGCGGCTGGCGAGTTACTTCTTCCTGCTTGCCACGCTCAACAGCTGAGCGACCCCTTTCCTAGAATATCTGCACTTCCGGCGTTGAGGGCAGCAGCTCTTCGGCCGGCGTGCCGGCTTGGCGGCCGGCTTCGGACTGCGCTTCAACCTGATTTTCGAGCACCGAGTTCAGCACCATGATCACGATGCGGCGATTCGCGGCGTCCAGCGGATTTTCCGGGTTCAGCGGCTCGGAGTCGCCCATGCCGATGATCTGCGAAATCTGCTGGGGCTGCAGGCCACCTTCCACCAGCGCACGGCGCGCCGCATTGGCGCGATCGGCTGAGAGTTCCCAGTTGGAGTAGGTGTCTTCATCGCCAAAGGGCGTGGAGTCAGTGTGGCCGAAAACGCTGATACGATTGGGCACGGCACCGAAGATTCGACCCATGGCCCAGAGGATCTCCATGGCATAGGGCCGCAGGCGAGTCTGCGCGTTGTCAAACAGAGCACGGCCCTCGCGGTCGATGATCTGCACCATCAGTCCTTCGTCCACCACTTCGAATGTCACGCTCTCGCGAAACCATTCGAAAGACTGGTTGAGGTTGATCTCTGCCTCGATGGCACCCTGCACGCTTTCCAGCGCAGCCATCTGGCGCAGCCTGGCCAGTTCAGCGAATTCTGGATTCTCCAGCTCCTGCTCGGAATCGATCCTGGGCTCTTCATCCTGGCGCACCAGCGACACATCCAAGCCTTGGTTGGTAATGTTGAGTGGACGCCCCTGCAGGTCGAGCACATAGGGCGTACCGCCGTCACCCACGGCGCCGAGGCTGGTCGGGTCAGAGAAGTAACCGGCGATGGCCATCTTCTCGAGGGTGGTGGTGGATTCGATCAGCCAGAGCACCAGGAAGAAGGCCATCAGGGCCAGCGCGAAGTCGGCGAACGCAATCTTCCACGCGCCGCCATGGTGGCCGCCTTCGACTTTTTTCACACGCTTGATGACGACGTTCTGTTCGGACTTTTCCACGTTCTGGCTCTTTGGGTCAGGTAGCGATTGTCAGCAACGCAAGTCAGCGACTGCGGACGTGGGTTTCCAATTCCGAGAAACTCG
>CAISYX010000250.1 GCA_903889815.1 uncultured Gammaproteobacteria bacterium | reverse complement strand
TTGGCCATTGAACACCTCGTTAACGGTGGCAAGATTACCACCTAAGTTGGTGTCCGGATTTATTGAACCACTACACTGGGCCTCTCCCCCACTGCCTCCGCTCAGGACATCAGCCGCATCGCCTTCGGTTCCTGCGGCGACCAGACCAAGCCGCAGCCCATCTGGTCGCCGATTCTGAATGACGCACCCGACCTGTTCCTGCTGCTGGGGGACAACGTCTATGCCGACACGGACGACCCATTGGAGCTGCAAGCCGCCTACAACACCCTGGGCAACATCCCGGGCTTCCAGCGCCTGCGCGAAAGCACCCCGATCATGGCCACCTGGGATGATCACGACTACGGGCAGAACGACATCGGTCGCGACTATGTCAGCAAGGAGGCCTCGCGGCAGATCATGCTGGACTTCTTTGGTGAGCCGCTCGATTCAGAACGGCGCACGCGGCCCGACGGCATCTATACCTCGCACACCTTTGGCCAGGAAGGCCGGCGCGTGCAGGTGATTCTGCTGGACCTGCGCTGGAACCGCGGCGAGCTGATGGCGCTGAGCGATCCGCAGCAGCTGGCCTGGCGCGAAGCGCAACAAATGGGGCCTTACGAGGCCGATCTGCGTGCCGATGCGCAGCTGCTGGGCGAAGCACAGTGGACGTGGCTGGAGGAACAGCTTCTGGAGGACGTGGACATCCGCATCATCGGCTCCAGCATCCAGCTGCTGGCCGACTTCACCGGCTGGGAAACCTGGGCCAATTTTCCGCAGGAGCGGCAGCGCTTCTTCGGCCTGCTGGAGGCGTATCAGCGGGAACCCATCGTGATCATCTCCGGCGACGTGCACTGGGCGGACTACAGCGAGATCCGCGCTTCAGGCATGGCGTGGCCGCTGCTCGAATTGACCTCTTCAGGCATTACCGAGGAATGGAAAGCGGTGAGCCCCAACCGACATCGGGTGGGCGAGGCGTTTCCGGTGGCGAACTACGGGGTGATCGACATCGACTGGCGCACGGAAGTGCCCGGCGTGAGTCTGCAGATCAAGGATGAAACAGGGATGGTGTTGCTGGAGAAAAGAGAAAGCTTCCAACCCTGAAGGGGCGGGAAGCTTTCTTTTGGGAGCGGGCTTGCCCGCGAACCGGTCCGACACTGTGGGAGCTTGCTTGCAAGCGAACTGTTCGCGGGCAAGCCCGCTCCCACAGGCAGATCAGAACGCTGCCTTGATCGACAGGAACATCTGACGCGGTGCGCCCGTCAGCAAGGTCTGTGCCGTGCCGGCCAGGTCAGCATTGCCGAAGCCGCCACTGCCCACTGTGGAGATGTAGTCTTCATCCAGCAGGTTGGCGATGTCGAGCTGCGCTGTCAGGTCCTTGATCATGCCCATCTGGCCGAAGCGGTAACCGGCACTCAGGTTCACAACGCTGAAACCGTCCACATCGCCCTGATTCAGGAACGTGTATTCACGCTGACCGGTGAACTTGAAGTGCAGCTTTGCAAAGGCCTGATCCACTTCATAACCCAGCTCGGAGTTGAACATCCACTCAGGAGAATCCACCACTGTCTTGCCGGAGGTGTTCACACGCGTGGTGCCGCTGATGTAGTCGTCTTCAATGGTGGACAGGTTGTAGCTGGCAGAGTTGTACCAGTTGATCTGGTCGTTCAGCTGCCAGTCGATGCCTGTCTCGATGCCCTTGGACGTCACGCTGCCCACGTTGGCCAGTGCGTTGAACGCGCCGATGATGGCCGAGCCCTGCTGAATGGCCAGCAGACGGTCATCGAAGGTCACGTTGTACGCAGTCACCACGCCTTCCAGACCATCACCGCGGAAGCGGTAGCCGATCTCGAAGCTGGTCGCTGTTTCCGGCTCGATGGTGTCCTTGATGGCATTGAAGCCCGCCAGCGTTGCAGAGAACGGCGACGTGCCCGTGGCAGAGCCGATCAGCGCGCGCACGTTCTTGGACGCGGCACCGAACAGTTCGCTGTCAGCATTGAGGTCGTACACGAAGCCGACCTGCGGGAGGAAGCCTTCGTCAGTGTCGATCTTGCCGGACTTGTTGTCGCCGACAACGGTCTTGGCAGACACGTCCACGTTCACGCTCTTGAAGCCGAATTCCAGACGCAGGGCGTCCGTGGCCTGCCACAGGTCTTTCACGTGCAGCTGCGTGGTTTCGGTGTTGAACGCGTATTCCCACTGGGTCAGCAGCGGATTGCGCTGGAACTTCAGGAAGTCGCGGGTCGGGAACGCGGCGCTGGGCTCGCCGTAGAAACGACGCGCCTGTTCGAAGTCATTGTCTTCTGTCCACAGGCCGGCACTCAGCGTATGGGCGCCCATCTCATAGGTCAGTTCAGAGACGAAACCGGAACGGTCGATCACGTATTCCGTGGTGCGAATGGTCAGCGGCGCACCACCGGGCGTTGCCAGATACGGCGTGCCCCACTGGCCCTGGCCTTCGTTGTCGTGGAAGTAGGCGGTGCCCGTGAAGCTCAGGCCGTCCTGAATCGGCAGGTCAAGGGACACGTAGGACAGGTCGTCCTTGCGCAGGCCTGACGCGTTCCAGTACGCATCGTCCAGGCTGTTCACGCCGCCGGTGAAGTTGCCGCGCGCGGCAGCAACAGAGCGGGCGTAGTCGGGGAAGTAGTTGTCCCAGTCACTGCCAAGGCGACGGATCATGTCCTTGGACATGTCCTGATAGTCGTTCTCCGCGCGGTCGGAATCGCTGTAGTAGGCAGTCACCACGGCCTGGCCGATGGGCTGCACCAGCTTCAGGTTGAGGTAGTCCTGATTCTGTTCACCCGCACCTTTCCACTTGTCGGATTCCTGAGTGGCGGCGCTGACGAAGAACTGCGTGCCGGTGCTCAGCGTGCCGCTGTCCATGCGCAGGAAAAGACGCTGGGCGCTGTCACTGCCGACTGAAGCATTGGTCATGATGCCGAAGCTGTCTTCCGGATTGGCAGAGGTGAATTCCAGCGTGCCACCCAGGTTGCTGGTGGAGGCTGTGCTCAACGCACCGGCGCCCTGGGAAAGGGACACACGGCCCATGTTCTCGGACATGATGGCGCGGCTGATGTGCAAGCCGTTGTGGTTGGCGTAGGACATGTCGCCGAGGGGCACGCCGTCCAGCGTGAAGCCCATCTGGTTCTGGTTGAAGCCACGCACCACGATGCGGGTGGACCATTCGTAGGCGCCGTAGGGGTCGGCGGACTGGAAGTTAACGCCTGGCAGCTTCTCGATGGACTTGAGCGGGCTGGTGCCGGCGGGGAACTGCGCCAGTTGTTCCGCGTTCAGGCTCTGCACCTGACGCGTCTGGCCCTGACCGAAGACGCTGATTTCCTGGATCTCGGGCGTCTGCTGAGCAAGGGCGGACTCTGTGGAAAGAGTGGCGAGCGCTGCCAGAATGGCAATACTCAAGGGTGACACAGGGCGCTTAGGTGTGGGGCAGCCTGCAGATGTGGCGATGAACATAGGGTTTCTCCCGGTTGTTGTAGAAAGCCTCGCGATTCTGCGGGAGAGATATGACAGCCAGCCGGCACCGGCTTGACGCTTTTGCGACAGTTTTGTGGCAGGCCCCGTGCTGGCACCTTGCAGGTCGACAGGGTACAGTGCGGCAAATTCCGTTGAACTCTCAGTTTCGAGTGCGCGCCATTGGATAGCCTGTTCCAGTCCATCAATGACTTCTTCCGTTTCATCCAGCCGATCTCTGACGGCGTGTGGAACTTCCCCCTGCAGTTTGTGTGGTACACGCAGATTCCGCTGCTGGGCCAGCTCTCGTTCGCCGTTCTGCTGCTTACGGGCACGGGCGTCTGGTTCACCCTGCGCACCGGCTTCGTGCAGGCCCTCAGTGCCCGGCACGCCGTGCCGATCATGCGCCGTCAGCGGCGCTCGACCACTGGCATCAGCCCACTGGCCTCGTTTCTGCTGGGACTGGCAATGCGGGTGGGGCCGGGCAACATCGTCGGGGTGACCGGCGCCATTGCAGTGGGAGGACCTGGCGCTCTGTTCTGGATGTGGGTGGCAGCCGGCTTCGGCATGGCGACGGCCTTCATGGAGTCAGTGCTCGCGCAGTTGTTCAAGGAACGCAAGAATGACGAGTATGTCGGCGGCATGCCCTACTACGGACAGCGCCTGCTGGGCGACCGGCGCTGGGTGGGCGTGGCGCTGTCCGTGGCTTTCATTGTCTATGCGCTTTTCAACGTGCCGGCGCAGACCTTCAACGTCTTCACCGCCATTGGCATGATGGCCGACACCGCCACCGGCATGCACTTTGACCGCCAGTCCGGTCTTTATTACGGCATCGCGATCGTGCTGGTGCTCAGCTGCGCCTGGCTGATTCTGGGCGGCATTCGCCGCGTCACCCACTGGACGAACCGTCTGGTGCCCGGCATGGCGACCGTGTTCTGCGGGCTGTCGGTGCTCATCATCCTGTTCAATCTGCCGCTGGTGCCGGACTTCTTCGTGCTGGTGCTGGGCGGCGCCTTCGCCCCGGATGCGCTGTTCGGCGGCAGCATTGGCATCGCACTGGCGGAGGGCGTGCGCCGGGGGCTGATGTCCAACGAGGCGGGCCAGGGCACCATCACCATGGCGGCCGCCGTGGCCGACAACGACCACCCTTGCGAGCAGGGTTTCGTGCAGAGTATGGGCGTGTTCTTCGACACGCTGGTGATCTGCACAATGACGGGCTTCATCGTCGTGCTGGCGCACCTGTGGACAGATTCGGCCACCAGCGCGGAATGGGCCTCGGCAAGTGCGGCGCGCCTCGACGTCTATGTGGACTCGGTGCAGGCACTGACACCCGCGTTCCTGAGCAGCGTCCTCGTCATCCTGGTCAGCGCCTGCTACTGCCTGTTCGC
>CAISYX010000249.1 GCA_903889815.1 uncultured Gammaproteobacteria bacterium | reverse complement strand
TGCCCTCGCGGATACCGTTGCAGTCATTTCCAGCATCAGGCAAGCAATAGACAACATTAAGTAATTTAAGTATTTAATTGATTTATTTATTGAATTTATAAATTACGGAAGCTATCTATGAGTTGGATCAATAAAATCCTGCCCTCCATTCGCAGCACGAGCAGCACCACCGGTGTTCCGGGCAAGCAGCGCGCGAGTGTCCCAGAAGGTCTCTGGAAGAAATGCCCGCGTTGCGAGGCAGTGCTGTACAGACCCGACCTGGAGCGCAACCTGGAGGTGTGCCCCAAATGCGATCATCACCTTCGGATTACCGCACGACGTCGCTTGGAGCTGTTTCTGGACCCTGCGGGGCAGGTAGAGCTGAATGCCGACATGGAACCTGTCGATATCCTCAAATTTCGAGACCTGAAAAAGTACAAGGACCGACTGCTTGCTGCACAGAAGGCTACAGGCGAGCGTGACGCACTGATTGTTGTGCAGGGCACTGTAAACTCTGTGGAAATGGTCGTCGCCGCGTTCGAATTCGCGTTCATCGGCGGTTCCATGGGGGCGGTTGTTGGAGAAAAATTCACGCAGGCTGTCAACACCTGTATCGAGAAACGTCTGCCGCTTGTTTGTTTCTCCACCAGCGGTGGGGCTCGGATGCAGGAAGCTCTGATTTCCTTGATGCAGATGGCCAAAACCTCTGCCGCTCTGGCCCGCCTTCGCGAACAAGGGCTGCCCTATATCTCCGTGCTGGTTGACCCTGTCTACGGTGGTGTATCGGCGAGTCTCGCAATGCTGGGAGACATCAATGTCGCTGAGCCCAACGCCCTGGTGGGATTCACAGGTCCAGACGTCATTCGCCAGACTGTGCGTGTAAAACTGCCGGAAGGTTTCCAGCGCAGTGAATTCCTCCTGGAACACGGCGCGATAGACATGATCGTGCATCGCAAGGACATGCGTGACCGCGTTTCTTCGCTGGTCTCCAAACTGATGCACTTATGACAAACGCGCAGCGCCAGTGCTGCGCCTTTCGCCGGGTGAAGTGAACTGTGAATCTGACTCTGCAGCAGTGGCTCGACAGGATTCAGGCCCTGCATCCTCGCGAGATCGATCTGGGCCTGCATCGGGTGCGCGAGGTAGCAGGTCGTCTGGGCATAACCAGGCCTGCACTGCATGTGATCACGGTAGCAGGCACCAATGGCAAGGGTTCCACTGTTGCCATGCTGGACGCCATCCTGCGCGCCTCTGGGTTGCGTGTGGGCACCTACACCTCGCCACATCTCCATGTGTACAACGAACGCATCCGAATCCAGGGCCACAATGCGTCTGATGCACAGCTCTGCGATGCCTTTGCCCGCATTGATGCAGCGCGTGAAGATCTCTCTCTGACCTATTTCGAATTCAGTACGCTCGCTGGACTCTGGCTCATTGCCGAGGCGCGCCCGGATATTGCTGTCTTGGAGATTGGTCTTGGCGGGCGGCTTGACGCGGTCAATCTGGTAGATCCGGATATCGCTATCGTCACCAGTATCGGGCTTGATCATATGGACTGGCTGGGCAATACACGAGAAGCAATAGGGCGTGAGAAAGCCGGCATTTTCCGCAGTGGCATTCCAGCATTGTGCGGTGATCTCGAGCCGCCGGATTCAGTGATCGAAGAGGCCAGTCGCGCAGGTGCCCATTTGCGGCTGCAAGGGGTCGACTTCGGATTCGTGAAGCATGAACGGAATTGGCAGTGGTGGGGGCAGGACAAAGCCGGGCGCCCGTTGCATTGGGACGGTTTGCCCTTGCCAGCGCTCGATCTGCTTAATGCTGCCACGGTTTTGCAGGCCATTCAGTTCCTTCCCTTTTCTGTGCCGCTTGCTGCCGTGCATGGCGCGCTGGATGGACTGGTTCTGGAGGGTCGTTTCGAAAAGAAGGCGGACCCCCGACATGCCTTCGAAGTGCGTGTTGATGTGGCCCACAATCCCCACGCCGCAGGCCTGCTTGTGCAGAAACTCCAGGAATTCAAGCAACGATCGGGTGGGTGGGGCAAAGTACATGTCGTGTTGGCCATGATGGCTGACAAAGATCAGCTTGGTTTCTACAAGGCCTTAGAATCCGCGGTGGACTTTTGGTATATTGCCGCATTCGCCGAAACCCGCGGCCTGAGGGCCGAAGCGTTTTTTGGAATATTGCTTGGCGAGGGCGGTGCACTCCAAGGTCCGTACGACAACATCGCCGTTGCCTATGAGCAAGCTTGTGCCAATGCCGGTCCTGATGATCTGGTACTTGTCACAGGTTCATTTGTCAGTGTTGCCGATGTCGTTCGCCACCTTGACGGCATCCGATCCAATCCAATTCAGCCAGCATCCCGGCATTGAGCCGCAGGCAGTCTACTTACAGGGGCACCACTGGTTTGGACCACAGCAAAAAGCAAAGAGTCGTCGGTGCCACCGTGCTGGTCATTGCCGCCGCTGTCATTCTGCCCGTTTTGTTTGATGGACAGGGCAGCTATCAGTTGCCGCTGGAGAGTCGCATTCCCGCCGCTGAAGCCTTTCCCGATGTGCCCAACGCCATTGCCGAACGCCCCGTGATAGCGGCCGATTCCGGTCAGCTGGGTTTTCAGCCTGACGCAGAACCCCTTGATTCGCTTCCGGAAGATTCCCTCGTGTCTGCAGACGCTCAAAATCTTCCTGCAGACACCCTGCCTACAACCGTGATCCTGTCTTCCGCTGAGCCCGAATTGCAGGCAGGCGCAGCATCCACTCCGGCTCCTGTGGCCGCTCCCGTCGTGGCGCCACCAGTGCTTGACAGCGCCGGTTTGCCCGAGGGATGGAGCGTGCGGCTGGCCTCCTTCTCAAGCGAGGCCAATGCACGTTCGCTGGTGGAACGCTTGCAGGCACGCGGACACCGCGCCTACACACGTCAGATTACCTCGACGCAAGGACCACTGATTGCGGTATTTGTCGGGCCTGGAGTAGAACGTACCGCCATGTTGCAAC